>DATAMS010000486.1:0-10451 GCA_036260495.1 Thermoanaerobaculia bacterium | reverse complement strand
TACCGGCTTGACGGTTCCCGGAATGGCCGCGATACCACCCGCGCCGTTGCAGACCGCATCGAAACCGGGGCACGGATGATTCGGATCCTTCGTCGCATCGTCGGCCGTGTCGAATCGCAAGTCAACAGCTGTCTTGGCCTGGCGATCCATGACATTGAACACATCGGCGATGATGCTCAAGCGTCCGGTGCCGAACTTGATCGGATAGTCGAGATGGAGATCCGCTTCATAGTCGGCCGGACCGCGTCCGAGTGCTCCGCGAGTGGTCAGGTAATACTCCCAGTTCGCATAGCCCGCCGAGTAGCCAACGGCCGTAAGCGGTGTTCCGGAAGCGTAATGCGCGGCAACGCCTACATCCAAACCGTTGAGCATGCTGCCGCTGGAGAACTGATAGGAACCATAGAACTTGAGCTGATGCGTGCGGTCGTTGCTGAGCAGTCCATGGTTGTTGACCAGGAAGTCGGCGTAGTCGTACGCGGAGTTGATGTTCGGATCGAGCTGACCGGTCGACGCCTGGAATGTGCCGTCGTAGTTGCCCTCGAGGCGAGACCATACATAGCTGGCGAAGAACTGATAGTTGTCGCTGAACCGCTTGTTGGCCGTCAGCTCCACGCCTTTGTAGGTGCGCTTCGCTTTCGGGGCCGGAGCGGTGCTCACGCCATCGTAGAAGCCGGATTCGGCACCGATACCGGAGCCTGGATTGGTGATGATGTAGGAGCCGTCGATGGGAGCCTTAAGCATGTCTTCGATGACACGTCCGAGCTTGCGGTACGTGCCCTTGATGCCGATGGCCAGATTCGGACGGATTTCATATTCGTAGCCGCCCAGGAGCTCGTCGATGTACTGCCCCTTCAGGTTGGGATCGACGGGAGTGGCGCCACCCAGCAGGGAGCTTTTCTTCGGTGCTTTCGGATCCGGAGCGAGAGAGGCGGGATCGGAGCTGAAGTTGTAGCAGAAGCAAACGAGCTCACCACCGAAGGAACGGATGTTGATGTCCATCGGGATGTTTTCGTAGAAGCGGCCAGCGTTCCCGTAAAGCTTGCTGCGGCCGTTATTGGCCACATCCCAGATCACGCCGAGCCGCGGCGCCCAGTTGTCGTTGATCTCCGTTGCCACGACGCCGCCGCGGCCGAGAAGTTTCTGCGATTCCCAGCGAAGACCGGCGTTGACCGTGAAGTTCGGCGCCACGCGCCAGCTATCCTGCGCGTACAACGAGTTGTTCTTGGTCTCCGGCTGCGCAACCTGCGGAAGAGCGATCTTCCAAGTCGTCGGATCGGACACATTGAATCCCGCTGCCAGATCGTCGACATAGTAGCGGTGACGGTAGTAGAAGGTGCTGCCGCTCTTGAACCGGTAAATGCGCTGGCCAGCGCCGCCCTGGAAGTTCTGAACGTCGGCCTGCATCTTTTCGTAATCGCCGCCGGCTTTGAACTCGTGGTTCGAAAGGAAGGCCGTGGCGCTGAGCTTGGCGGTGTCGCGGTCGTAGGTGTTTCTATCGAAGAAGCCGAACCCACCGGTGAGGACGTTGGGTTTGACCGTCGCGTCAATCGCACCGGGAATCGTGGTCCCGATACCGGTAGTGGTGCCGTCTTCGTGGTGGTGTCCAGCCTCGGCATTCACCAAGTACTTCGTGGTGAAGATTCCGCTGTAGCGGCCGATGTAGTCGCTGCCGCCGGTCTTCAGTTCGCCCTGCGTTGTGGTGGGGGGACCGTTGACGCCGAACAACGCGCCACTGGTCTTGGTCGGGTCGCCGAAGAGCGACACGGTGAGGTTCTGGCTCTCGGTGGCACGCAGAGTCAGCTTACCAGCGAACAACTGGCTCTTGACCTTGGTGTCGATCACAGAGCCGATGGGAAGCGTATATCCGGCTGGCAGATCAGGCTCCGAAGGAATGACCAGTGTGCTGTTGATGCGATAGTTCGCGCGAGTCGTATCCGTCTTGTCGAACGCGCCGAAGAACCAGAGGCGGTCTTTGATGAAATAGCCACCGGCATCGAGGCCGTAATCGAGCTGCGAATGATCGGTGGTCGTCGAGCCTTGCGTGAGCGGCCGCTGGTCGAGCGTGGCGTTGCTCGAGCGCAGGCCGCCCGCCTGATCGAAACCGAAAACGTCGCCCGTGAACTCGTTGCCGCCGGACTTGGTGATGGCGTTGATCATGCCACCGGTCATGCGTCCGTATTCGGCAGGCATGCCGCCGGTCTTGACTTCCACTTCCTGAACGAAGTCGAAGTTCAGTTGCTTCACGTCCTGGCCCGCACGAATACCGGTCGTGTTGAGGCCGTCAATCACATACTGATTCTCGGCTCCCGTGGAGCCGTAGACCGTCGTACCAGCCGCATCTTGCTTCGTGCCTGGCGCGATCTGGGTGACGCCCGTAAAGTTGCGGGCGATCGGCAGCGAGGCCATGGTCTCGCTGGTGACGTTGGTGCCGGTCGATGACGAGGTTACGTCGATGACAGGCGCCGCGCCGGTAACGGTGATCCGCTCCGAAGCAGCCGGGCTGATTCCCACTTCGAGGGTCACCGTGGCCCCTAGGCCGACGTGGACGTTCTTCTGGGTCACGGTGTTGAACCCCGAAAGGCTCGCCACAACGGTGTAGTCGCCCGGAGGCAGAGCGCTCAGCCGGAAGTGCCCCCCGGCATCAGTCGTTTCCACGCGCGTGCCCTGAAGATTCGGCGAGCGCGCCTCGACGGTCACGCCGGGAAGCGGCGTCCCCGCCTGAGCGACCGTGCCCACGATCGAACCGGTCGTCTGCGCGAACGCGCCGGTCGCGACCAGGAGCACTAACCCTAGAAGTAGTGCAACTCGAACTGTTTTTAAGACCATTGTTTTCATTCTCCTAACCTGACGTATACAGCGGTTTGACTGCGATGCTTTACCCTGACCTGACGTAACCACACTCTGAGGTTTGGCGTACCTCCGTAGCTTGATTGGATGCGTTGCCGCGTGGGCTGCTTTTTTCGGGCTGCTGACCTGACAATGCGTGCACGCACGCTGCCGCCGGACCTGACGGAGCCCGAGGCGGCGCGAGCGTAGTATTTTTAGCTGCTTAGCGCAAGCACCGGCCCGGCGTCCAAAGTGACAGCCTTCAATAAATCGGATTTTCGATTCGAATCATTGGTGTCCCACCCAATTAACCAACTGCGATCGTGCAGAATGGCTCCGTGATCCTCCGCCGCGCTGCGTGCATCCTCGGGCTGCTTTTTCTGACAACGTGCCGCGAACCGCAGCGCCCCAACGTTCTCTTCATCACGCTCGACACATTTCGCGCCGATCGCATCGGGGCCGCCACTCCAGCGCTGGCCCGCCTCGCTCGCGAAGGTGTTCGATTCGATGCCGCGGATTCGCCTGTTCCACTAACCCTTCCGGCGCACGCATCACTGTTGTCGGGCCTCTTGCCGCTGCATCACGGTCTTCGCAATAACGGCATCGGAACGTTCCCGGCGAACCGCGACACGCTTGCGACGATATTCAGCCGCGCGGGCTACCGCACCGGTGCGTTCGTTGGTTCCTTCATCCTCGATCATCGCTTCGGCCTCGATCGCGGATTCGAGCGTTACGACGACGACATCGCGCGCGATGCGAGCGACGGCAGCGGCACGTTCGAAGCCGAACGCCACGCCGTCGAGGTAATCGACCGCGCACTGAGCTGGTTGCGTCAAAACGATGCACGTCCGTTTTTCGCCTGGGTCCACCTCTATGATGCGCACGCTCCGTACGCGCCGCCGCCGCCATATCCGCAAACGTACGACGGCGAGATCGCGTACGTCGATGCGCAAGTCGCGCGATTGCTGACGGCGGTCGATCGCAACAACACGATTATCGTCGTCGCCGGCGACCACGGCGAATCGCTCGGCGAACATGGAGAGCTCACGCACGGCCTTCTGCTTTACGAACCAACGCTTCACGTGCCTGTAATCGTTGCTGCACCCTCGCTTCCAGCGCACGTGGTTCGGACCCCTGTGAGCACGACCGATATCGCGCCGGCCATCGCTTCACTGGCCGGGACGACGTTCGCAAATCCGGTCGACGGGCACGACCTCGCGGCCGATCTGCGCGCCAAACGCGAGCCACGCCCCGAATCGGTCTACGCCGAGACGAAGTATCCGGCCACGTTCGGATGGAGCGAGCTGGCTTCGCTGCGCACGGGCGCGACGAAGTTGATCAGCGCGCCGTCGCCTGAGCTCTACGATCTCGACCGCGATCCCGGCGAGACCGAAAGCATCGTGACGACGCAACGACGCGTATATCGCGATCTCACCGCGCAAATGGAGCAACTGCGCGCCACCAGCGTCACCGCGTCACCCACGACGGTCGACGCGGAAACGCGAGCGAAGCTGGCCAGCCTCGGCTACGTGGCGCCGTCAGGTTCGCAGAGCGTCACGCCGCGCGATCCGAAGACTGTCGTGCAACTCTTTCGCGCATTCGAAGAAGCGACTTCGCTGATCAACGCAGGGCGCTCCGCCACCGCCGTCGCGTCTCTCGAGCAACTCGTCCACGACGATCCTGCCAACCACGTTTTTCGCGAGACCCTGGCGCGCGCACTGCGCCAGACCGGTGATCACGTTCGCGCCATCGCGCTTTATCGCGAAGCGGTCGCGCTGGCGCCCAACGACGCGGACGCCTGGTACAACCTTGCCGCGGCGCTTCAGGAAAACGGCAACGATCGCGAGGCCGAAGTAGCGCTTTCCGAGGCGGCGAAACGGGATCCGGGAAGACCGGAAGTTCATAACATCCGCGGCACCGCCCTTGCGGAGCGCGGCGATCTGCCGGCCGCTGAAAACGAGTTTCGTTCCGTGATCGCGGCGGACCCGCGGAACGGGCGCGCCTACAACAACCTCGGCAACGTCCTTCGCGCCATGAACCGCAACGACGAGGCGGCGGAGGCGTACCGGAAGTCGATCGCGCTGGCGCCTCGCTACGCAGATCCGCTCAACGGACTCGGTGCGCTGATGGTCGCCGGCGGGCATGCGCGCGAGTCGCTCCCCTACTTCGATGCTGCGCTCCGTCTTTCGCCCGATTTCTTTGAAGCAGATTTGAATCGCGGCATCGCCCTGCAGGTAACGGGCAACAAGGAACAAGCGGTGGCCGCGCTAAGACATCTTCTCGCGAGGATGCCCAAGTCGGCCGCCTACGATCGGCAACGAACTGCCTGCAAAACGCTCCTCGCGCGGCTGTTGTCTTAGCCGAGCCGGAAGCTCATCTTTGCGGTAATATTTCCAGTCAACGCTGAAAATCTTGCGTTTTACATAGGAGGTAGCCCTTGCGCTCTCGTCCCCTTCTCCTCATTGCTTTCCTGTTGCTCGTTCCTACCCTTCTCTTTGCCCAGACGAACGCCGGATCGTTATCCGGACGCGTCACCGATGCGAATGGCGGTGCACTGCCAGGCGTGACCGTCACGGCGACAAACGGCGCCACCGGATTCACCCGAAGTGTGGTCACGGAATCGGATGGCTCCTATCGCTTCCAGTCCCTTCCGGTCGGAACGTACGAAGTCACTGCCGACCTGGCCGGCTTCGGCGCGGTGACCACTCGAAACGTCGAGGTCAATGTCTCCACCGATCGCGGGTTGAACGTGACGTTGAAGCAGGCGAGTGTGAAGGAACAAATCACAGTCACAGCCTCCTCGCCCTTGATCGAGACCACGCCGGCAATCGGTACAGTTGTCAGCCAGCGCGAAATCTCCAACCTGCCGCTCAACGGCCGCCAATTCGCGAACCTCGGCTCCCTCGCTCCGGGCACGACGCTCTCGGTCAATAGCGATCCGACCAAGCCGGGACAGTTGACGATTGCTCTCAACGGCGGGAGCGGACGTAACGTCAACTTCCTCGTCGATGGCGGCGACAATACCGATGACACGATCGGCGGCGCCCTGCAGAACTACAACATCGAAGCGGTGCAGGAGTTCAACATCCAGACGCAGCAATACAAAGCTGAATACGGACGCACCACAGGCGGCGTTTTGACCGTGGTCACGAAATCGGGAACGAACGATTTCGAAGGAAGCGCCTATGAGTTTTATCGCGACAAGAGCCTCAATGAGAAAACGGAAACCGAGAAACTAGGCGGTAGCGCCAAGTCGCCCTACAAGCGCAATCAATACGGCGCGTCCATTGGCGGTCCGATCATCAAGGACAAAGTACACTTCTTTGCCACCGCCGAGCGGCTCGAGCGCCCGACCAGTTACGTCATCGCTACCGGCGGGATCTACCCCAGCTTCGATGGTCAGGCCGTTCCGACACCCTTCAAAGACAACCTGCTGACGGCCAAAGTAAGTGCCGATCCGAACGCTACCCAGTTTCTGCAGGTGCGCTACGGTTACCAGCGCAATTCCGATATTTATGGCGCAAGCCCGATCATTCTGCCGAGCGCGCTCGGCACGCTCACCAATGACTATCACTCGATCCTGATTGGCCACACATGGCAGATTGGATCAAACAAAGTCAACGACTTCGTTTTTCAGGACACTCACTTCAAGAACGCCATTCTCGCCACGTCAAGCGACCCTGCCCTCATTTACCCCAGCGGTGTCAGTGTCGGACAAAGCATCAATACACCGCAAACGACCACGCAGATCAAACGGCAGTACAAAGACGACTTTGCATGGTCGACGACAATGGGGCAGATGCGCAATGACTTCAAAGTCGGGGCGAACTACGTCGATGAGCCACTCCTTGGCGGCGACTTCTCCACAGGAACGTCCGGCCAGTACACACTAAAAAACAACGTTCAGGGCTCGCCAGTCGTCGACATCGCCATCTTCAGCGGATTTGCCGGCTATAACACGCCCATCAAGCAATTTAACTATTACGGCCAGGACGACATATCCGTCAACCAAAAACTGACGCTCAACGTCGGTCTGCGTTATGACCTCTGGAAAGGCTTCGATCTCGATCAGACCAGCAACCCGATCTGGAAGACGCTCTCCACGCAGACGAAGTACAACGATCCCTACCTGAAGGCGTTTCAGGGCGGTAAAGGCGGCAAGCTCCAGAATGACACAAACAACTGGGCGCCTCGCCTCGGCTTCACATACGACCTGAACGGCGACTCCAAAAACATCATCCGCGGCGGTGCCGGCCGTTATTACGATTTCCCCTACACGAATGCCACGATCCTCTTTCCGGCCGTCGCCGTCCAGTCGACCTACGGACAGAGCTACTCGAACCACGACGGCAACGGCATCAAGAACGCCAATGGCACCTTCTTCCAGCCCGGCCAGCCGCTGCCGCCGAATCAGCAGAGTGGAGGAACCGCAGTCCCCAATCCCAACGAGATTGCCTCGCCCACGCTGGCAACTCCCTACTCGGACCAGGTCTCGCTCGGATATTCGTGGCAGGTGAATCCGTGGCTCGGGCTGAACGTCGATGCCTCGCACATTAATTACAAGGACATTCCCTTCCGTTTCCGCGGCAATCCGATTGATCCTGCAACCGGGCAGCGCCGCTTTCCGGCCTTTGCCAGCTTCCGCATCTGGGATGGCGAAGGTTTCGCGAAATACAACGGCGTCAATATCGGCGGCCACGCGCGGCTCGGAACGCAGTTCGAGCTACAGGGCTTCTATACCTACTCGCACACCACCGGCAATATTCTGGCCGGTGCGGATGAGTTCCGCATCACCGATGCCGGCCACCAGGGCGATTTGCGCGGCGTTCGCGATCAGTCCATCGACCCATACGATCCTCTCTGCGATGCCTGCACGGGACCCCTCAATACAGATCAGAAGCATCGCGTCACCCTCAGCGGCCTGTACAAAGCGCCGTACGCCATCAACGTCGCCGGCATCTTCCGTTATCATTCCGGCACGCCCTATACTGAGTGGGCTGGAGCGGATATTAGTTGCGGACCAACAGGCACGGTGCTGAAGTGCGCAGACGGATATAACTTCGATCTCGCGCCTGGCGTCACTCACGTCAATAGCCTTCGCGGCAGCTCCTTCTCGCAGTTCGACGTCCGCCTCTCGAAGGACTTCAAGTTCTTCAACAACTACGGCGTGGAAGTGATCGGCGAGATCTTCAATCTTCTGAACGCGAAGAATGCTGCGAACTTCAACGGCAATTGCAGCGTCGATGCTACAGGCAAGTGCACATTTACCGGAGGCTTTGGTCAGGCGAGCACGTTCGCCGGCGATCCGGGACAAGGTGAGCAGCGCCTGGCGCAGCTCGGCGTTCGCATCACGTTCTGATTCGGGCTTTCATCTTCGAGTCACTACGGGGCGCCGCGAGGCGTCCCGTAGTGTTTGAGGGACAGCGTGTCCCCGCCGGAGGAGTACCAGCGGCTGAGTTTGTTATCGAAATCCCCCGACGCAAAGGCGGACTATGCTTTCGACCGTGGCACGGCATCGGCTCGAAAATCGCGCGTTTCTGATTCTCAAGGAGTCCGAATTGAAGCCGCTCATCGCATTGGCAGTAGTCCTCTGTTCGGCCACGCTGACCGCACAGGTTTCCGAAACGATCGACGTCCACGTCATCAACGTCGATGTCACCGTCACTTCGAAGAGCGGGCCCGTTCGCGGTCTGACACGAGACGACTTCGAGATCTTCGAGGACGGAAAACTGCAGCCAGTCACGAACTTCTACGCGTCCGATGAGACGCGCGTAGTTCCCCCCGCAGGCGCAACTGGTGTTCCCTCAGGCGTGCCGGCGACTGAGCAGCAGGATCCGCGCTTCCGGCGCAAGGTTCTGGTTCTCGTCGACAGCAGCCACACCGTCCGGCAGTACCGCGATACAGCCTTGCGCGAGCTCGAGGCAATGATCACGGATCGCTTTCACGGAGACTACGAATGGTCGATCGGCGTCATTGGCCGCGGCATCTCGCTGGTGCTGCCGCTTTCGTCCGACAAACAGGCCATTCATGAAGCGCTGGAGACCATCCGGCTCAGCGGAGCACGCCGGGAGGATGCGGCATCGTTCGCGGACGCCGTCTCGACGCGCGAGGGTGGCTCGCTGACATCGAACCTCAGCAAGACTGCCGGGCCGTTTGACAAGGACACCATACAGAAGATGGATCAAGATCGCTTGGAACGGGCCGAAACGATGGACGACGCCGAACGAGTGATCGCCGCGAAGCTGACCGTACCCGCGTATCTCGATGCGGTCCGAGGCTTCGCCAGCACCTCGGGACGCAAGATCGTGCTGCTGCTGACCGGCGATCCCGGACTCAACGACATCGATATCGCTCCTCACGATCCCGGCAAAGGCGAATTCGTAAACAATCGCGCCACCGGCCCGGGTGCCGCCAAGGTCTGGCAGAATCAGCAAACCATCGAGGACTTACGCCGGTCGATCGTGCACGAAGCGAACGCATCCGACACCAGCCTCTACATCTGGAATGTTGACCGGCTGACTCCAAAGGGCGACTCGCGGCCTGTCACCAACACGTCAGCTCTGTACTGGCTAGCCAGGGAGACCGGCGGAAGACTCGTAACAGGCAACGATGCTTCCCGCGCCGTACAGGAGTTCGATACGGCCTCCTCGAGCTTCTACTCGCTCGGCTATTCACCGAGGCATGCGGACGATGGCAAGTATCACGCGATCACCGTGCGCTTGAAGCGGCAGGGCGATTACTTCCTGGAGTACCGCACCGGCTACAGCGACACCTCGACGGCGGTTCAACTGGAGCGCGCCATGAAGTCCCCGACCGCGGCGGCGATGCAAGTGAGCGAGTTGCCGGTAACCCTCGGGTTCGGCGCCCCGCAAACCGTCAGCAAGGAAGTTACGGTACCGATCGAAGTGAGCGTGCCGTTCCGCACGCTGCAGTTCCTGCCGGGCAAGCGCGGTGTGGCAGCGAACCTGGTCGTCTATGTTTCAGTCTTCGACGACCTTGGCAAGAATCTCGTCGCGTCCTCCTTCGCGCTCACTCCGGGGTTCAAGTCGGGGACTCCCGATCCGAAAGGCACGCTCGTTTATCGCAACGCCATCAAGCTGCGTGAAGGCGAGCGTCATCGCGTGGTCGTCGCGGTGCGAGACGTCGTGACAGACAGCATCGGAATGGCTACCCAGGTTGTGAGGTTCTGAGCGCTGCCGGCGAGGAATAAGGCCTCGCTCCTTCGCCGTTCACCCCAGTCCACGCCACCGGACCGTCAAAATTGACCGTCTGACGGCTGTGTGCTAGAAAGCGTGGTCTTTTTCCTGGAGGTCATTCGTGTACGCCATCATTCGTTCCGGTGGAAAGCAGTATCGGGTCGCGCAGGGCGAGACCCTCTACGTCGAGCGCGACGTGCTCAGCAATGCTGATCAGGAAAAGGTCACGTTCAGTGAAGTGCTGATGGTCGGCGGCGATCAGCCGAAAGTCGGCGTTCCCATGGTCAGCGGTGCCTCGGTCATGGCCACCGTCGTCCGCGAGATGCGCGGCGACAAGATCATCGTCTTCAAGAAAAAGCGCCGCAAGAACCACACGAAGCGCAAGCACGGACACCGTCAGGATCTCGTCCAGCTTCGCATTGACAGCAT
>DATAMS010000476.1:0-14090 GCA_036260495.1 Thermoanaerobaculia bacterium | reverse complement strand
GGCGCCGATCATCGGCAAGTACTCGCGCTGACTGGATTTGGCCGCACTTTCCAAATGGGGTCAGGTCCACTTTGGAAAGTGACAAGGAATCCAGATTCGACACGGCTTCGCGGGAGAAGCACCGCCCGTCGTTGCTCCCGTCCGCGCGTATGCTTTGATACCGTTTTCGATCGTTTTTCACGACCCATCCACGGATGGTGTCGCCCGCAGCCATTGCGGGCAATTCTCGCTGCCGCTGTTGTTCTTGCTCTTGCGGTTCCCGCCGCGGCGCAGCCCTTCGTCTTTAATCTGCGCGGCTCCCACGAAGTATCACCGACGGACAGCATCGCCAGCGGCGGTTGCTTCGGGCAGCTCGATCAACCGGGTGCCGCGTTCTCGATTACCTGCGTTCACAACGTTGTAAACGCGACGCTGATGCGCATCCATCGCGGCGCCGCAGGTGTCAATGGTCCGGTAATTTTCGACCTCGGCGATCCCGAGACCGGCTTGATCACTGCCACCTGGTCATCGATGACTTTCACCGACATCAGCGACCTGCTGGCCGGAAATCTCTACATCAACATTCACACTGCCGGCTTCACCCTCGCTGGCCTGTCCTGCGACGACGCCAGCAGGTCCTGGTTCGCGAGCCCCCACAGAAGCCTCGAATAGTTTACGCTGCTGATCGTCATAGCTGCGCTCCCGTTGTCGTGCCCGATCTTTAAGTCGTTCATATAGATCAGGCACAGATCCTTTCTCGCGCAATTTGCTGAGAAGCTTAGCCATCAGCTCATCAAAGCCTCGGATAGGAATGAGCCGACCGCTCCTCGATCGGACGTAGTCACGCACCTCAGGAGACTGGTTCGTCTTTCTCGAGGTAGACCTCTCGGTAGACGGGCATTCCGGTGCCGGCGGGGATGAGGCGGCCGACGTGACGTTTTCCTTGAAGCCGCGCAGGTGGTCGACTCGGCCAGCGATGCTGGCTTCGGTGAGAACGCGCGTGGTCTCCTGGAATGATGCGGCGGAGATGAAGCTGTCCGTCGAGAGCGAGGCTTTGGTGATGCCGAGGAGGAGTGGGGTGCCGTCGGCGGGCTCGCCGCCGCGGTTCATCACTTTCTCGTTCTCTTCCATGAAGCGAAAGCGATTGACCTGTGCCCGCTAATGCGAATGCCGAGGGAAGTCCGTGGCAACACGTTACCAGGAGACCGGCTCAGGCATGAACGCGGACCCTCTCGTAAAGAAACTCGGGCGCGATGCCGGCTCCGTTGGGCCAGCAGATCGTGCCGTACTCGGCGATCGAGAAGTTGCGAAAGTAGTTCACGTCCTTCAATGGCTCGAAGACCGGGCCCCAAAGCTCATCTGCGAGATCGATCTCGCCCTCGACTCCGTCAGCGAACTTCGCCCAGATCGTAAAATCGTGAACGTATTTTGCGTCGATGACGGTGTAGTACATGTGCGTTAGTCCAGAGGATCGATCTTCTTCAGGGATTGTCCGGCTTGTGCGAGTTGCCAGTCCTCAAGTAACTCCGTGCGATGAAGATGCCACCACTCCAGGACGAGTGCAAGCGCGCGCCGCTGCATCTGGCCGCTCACGCTTCCGTCGGCGATCCGAACCGAGATGTCGGAGCCGGCGTACCGTCGGCGGGCTCGCCGCCGCAGTTCAGCACTTTCTCGCTTTCTTTCCTGAAGCGGAAGCGATCGACCTGCTCGTGCACGAGGAAGCCCCGTGTCGCAACACGCATCACGCAGACGGAGCGTATTCGAAAGATCAGTCCTTGTGCACTTTGCGAGTCGCGTTGTGGTGACGGAGTTGCTCGAGCTCTTCTCTGAGGGGCTGCCAATAGGCTCGATCCGCCTCACGCTCGGCTGCCTCTTCTGCAATGAGAGCCGATGTCACGGCATCTGGATCCGCTCGTAATGCAAAACGAAGCAGCGGACGCTTTGCTGACGACCGCCGGCACTCTACCGGGTGCGCGCCGGCGAGGGCAATCAGAAGGTCGGGCGTCCGCAACTCGGCAAACCAGAAGCGGATGTCCGCAGGCATTGCGTTCTCGCGCCGTTGAAAGAAATCGGCCTCGAGGAGCCTGCGAATCATTGGCCAGTCTTTGTCGCGCTGGGTCTTCTTCGCCCTTACGAGATCCGGCAGCGAGAGCAGATCGAACGCGCTTCCATCCGGCAACTCGACCGTTGTTCGCCTCCGCCACAAAGTCTCGAATGATGCGACGCCCCGCATACGCGACATCACATCGACTCGAAGGCCTTCCGCCTGCGGATCGTGGCAGCGAAAATGAAGGGCGTGGCCCTTGCGGAGATACCTGACCTCGAACGGTGGCACAGCAATGACTTCCGCAGCGAGCGCCTTCAACGCTTTTCGAAGCGCACCGAGGTTTGAGGGACTGGCCAGAATCGCGAAATCCACATCGCGGCTGAATTCAGCGGCGCCGTACGACACGCACGCCTGTCCGCCCATCAGGAGCGCTCGGACGCGGTGCGTGCGCATCGAAGAAAGGACTCTGAGTATCGGGCTCGGGATCAAGTGAGCCCCCGAGTGCGAGGAACGATTGCCAGATCTTTCCGCTTTCCATCCATCGTTGAGCAGCTGTCATACGGTACCACTCCGCCCATTCGGAACCGACAAGGTCCTCAGGGTCGATCTGCCGGAGAGTCTTCAGACTGCTCTTCATGACTAATTTCAGGCGATGAGGGGCGGCGGACCGCCCCTCATGCGATTCGTTTGACTACTGCTCGTCGTCGAAGTCGGCCATGGTCAGGGCTTCTTCGTCCTCGTTGTCCGTTTCGGCGCGGAGGAGGTCTTCGAGGTTGGGCTGGACCGGGACGGGCTCGTCTTTCTCCAGATAGACCTCGCGATAGACGGGCATTCCGGTGCCGGCGGGGATGAGGCGGCCGACGATGACGTTTTCTTTGAGGCCGCGCAGGTGGTCCACTCGGCCGGCGATGCTGGCTTCGGTGAGAACCCTTGTGGTCTCCTGGAACGATGCGGCGGAGATGAAGCTGTCCGTCGAGAGCGAGGCTTTGGTGATGCCGAGGAGGAGTGGGGTGCCGTCGGCGGGCTCGCCGCCGCGGTTCATCACCTTCTCGTTCTCTTCCATGAAGCGGAAGCGATCGACCTGCTCGTCCACGAGGAAGTCCGTATCGCCGACTCTTGTCACGCGCACGGAGCGCAGCATCTGACGGCAGATGACTTCGATGTGTTTGTCGTTGATGGCAACGGACTGCGAACGGTAGACCTCCTGGATCTTGTCGACCAGGTAGCGCTGCAGCTCGCGGATACCGAGGACTGCCAGGACGTCGTGCGGATCGATCGGACCGTCGATGAGCGGGTCGCCGGCGCGGACGCGCTCACCTTCCTGCACGTTGACGTGAACGCTACGCGGCACCGAGTACTCGTGGCGCGTGCCTTCGTCGGTCTCGATGATGACGCGGCGCATGCCCTTGACGACAGGACCGTGATGCACCGTTCCCTCAACCTCGGAGATAACCGCTTTGTCGCGCGGGTGACGGGCTTCGAACAGCTCGACGACGCGCGGAAGACCGCCGGTGATGTCTTTCGTCTTGGTCGTGGCGCGCGGGATCTTGGCCAGGATGTCGCCCGGGTAGACCTCGTTGCCGTTCTGCACCATGACGTGGGCGCCGGTGGGAAGCAGGTAGCGCTTCTCCTCACCCTTCTTCGATTTGATCGTGATTGTCGGCGTGCGCTTTTCAGCGGTGGCCGATTCGACGATGACCATCTGCGTGAGACCGGTGACGCGGTCGGTCTCTTCGCGGACGTTCTCGCCTTCGACGATGTCCTTGAACGTGACCTTGCCGCCGACCTCGGTGAGAATCGCCGAAGTGAACGGATCCCATTCGACGAGCGGCTGACCGGCTTCGACGTGCTGTCCGTCGTGCACCTTCAGCGTCGAACCGTAGACGAGCGCGTAACGCTCCTTCTCGCGGCCGGTGGTGTCGAGTACGGCGCTGTCGCCCTTCTTGAGCTTCTTGATGGGCGCGTCGTCCATGATCAGCAGCTTGCCGTTACGATTGATGACGACGAGATCGCCGTTCTTGTTCGTGACGGTGGAGACGTTGACGAACTGGATTTTTCCGGGGTTCGTCGCTTCGTGTTTCGACTGCTCGGAAACGCGTGATGCGGTACCGCCGACGTGGAAGGTACGCATCGTGAGCTGCGTGCCCGGCTCGCCAATCGACTCGGCGGCGATGACGCCGACCGCTTCGCCGATCTCGACCATCTTGCCGCTGGCCAGGTTGCGGCCGTAGCAGCGGCGGCAGATGCCGCGGCGGGTTTCGCACGTCAGACCGGAACGGATCTTGACCTGCTCGATGCCGGCTTCCTGAATGGCGTTGGCCAGTTCGTCGGTGAGCGCGTCGTTCTGCGATGCGAGCAGGTCGCCGGTGAGTGGATCGTAAATGTCTTCCTGCGAGACGCGGCCGACGATGCGGTCGCGGAGCGGCTCGAGGATGTCGCCGCCTTCCATGATCGGCGTGACGATGATGCCGTCGAAGGTCTGGCAATCCTGCTCGGTGACGATCACATCCTGCGCGACATCGACGAGACGGCGCGTGAGGTAACCGGAATCGGCAGTCTTGAGCGCGGTATCGGCGAGACCTTTACGCGCGCCGTGCGTGGAGATGAAGTACTGCAGCACCGAGAGACCTTCGCGGAAGTTCGCGGTGATCGGCGTCTCGATGACTTCGCCCGACGGCTTGGACATCAGGCCGCGCATTCCGGCGAGCTGGCGAACCTGCTCTTTGGAACCGCGGGCGCCGGAGTCGGCCATCATGAAGATCGGATTGAACTCGCCGCGATCCTGTTCGGTGCGGCGCATCTCGCTGAACATCTCGTCCGAAACGTTCTCGGTGGCGCGATGCCAGATGTCGATGATCTTGTTGTGGCGCTCGCCGTGCGTGATAGCGCCGTCGAGACGCTGGCGCTCGACTTCGAGCACGTTCTTGCGCGCTGCTTCGACGATGTCCTGCTTCTTCGAGGGGATGACCATGTCGTCGACGCCGATGGAGACGCCGGCCTTGGTGGCGTAGAGGAAGCCGAGCTCCTTGAGGTCGTCGAGCATCTGGACGGTGAGCGCGTTACCAAAGTTGACGAACGCGAAGTTCACCAGCTCCTGCAATGCGCGCTTCTTGAGCAGACCGTTGATGAACGGGATCTCATCGGGCATGTGCATCTTGAAAATGACGCGGCCGACGGTGGTCTCGACAATCTTCTTCTCGAGTACCTGAATCTCGGCGTGCATCAGATCCTGATCGTTGAAGTGCTTGGTCAGGTCGATGAACTGGCCGGTGATGCGAACGCGGATCGGCGTGAGCAGCTCGACTTCCTGCGCCTGCAGCGCGAGGACGACTTCATCGAAGGTGCCGAAGACTTTGCCTTCGCCTTTGGCGCCCTTCTTTTCCTTCGTCAGGTAGTAGCAGCCAAGGACGAGATCCTGCGACGGAACCGCGAGCGGCTTGCCGTTGGCCGGCGAGAGGATGTTGTTCGACGCAAGCATGAGGACCTGCGACTCGACCTGAGCCTTCGGCGACAGCGGAACGTGAACAGCCATCTGGTCGCCGTCGAAGTCGGCGTTGAATGCCGTGCAAACGAGCGGATGGATCTTGATGGCTTTGCCTTCGACGAGCAGCGGTTCGAAGGCCTGGATACCGAGACGGTGAAGGGTCGGTGCGCGATTCAGAAGAACCGGATGCTCCTTGATGACCTCTTCGAGCGCGTCCCACACTTCGATCGTCTGGAGCTCGACCATCTCTTTGGCGGCCTTGATCGTACCGACGAGGCCTTTCTGTTCGAGACGGTTGTAGATGAACGGCTTGAAGAGCTCGAGGGCCATCTTCTTCGGCAGGCCGCACTGGTGCAGCTTCAGCTCGGGTCCGACGACGATGACGGAACGGCCTGAGTAGTCGACGCGCTTACCGAGGAGGTTCTGGCGGAAGCGGCCCTGCTTGCCTTTGAGGGTGTCGGAGAGCGACTTGAGCGGACGGTTGTTCGAGCCCTTGAGCACGCGACCGCGGCGGCCGTTGTCGAAGAGCGCGTCAACCGCTTCCTGCAGCATGCGCTTTTCGTTGCGGACGATGACGTCGGGCGCGCGGAGCTCGAGCAGCTTCTTGAGGCGGTTGTTGCGGTTGATGACGCGGCGATAGAGATCGTTTAAGTCAGAGGTTGCGAAACGACCTCCGTCCAGTGGAACGAGCGGGCGCAGCTCGGGCGGAATGACCGGGATGACATCGAGGATCATCCAGTCGGGGTGATGACCCGACTTGCGGAAGGCGTCGACGACTTTGAGCCGCTTGGCAGCCTTGAGTTTTTTGATCTGCGACGTCTCGGTGCGCATCATGAGACGCAGCTCGTCGCTGAGCTCTTCGACGTTCACGCGGCGGAGCAATTCCTTGATCGCTTCGGCGCCCATCTTGGCGACGAAGACGTCACCGTGTGCGGTGCGAAGTTCGCGGTAGCGCTCTTCGGTGAGCAGCTCTTTCTCGTCGAGGACGTTCGACAGGTCGCCCGGATCGATCGTCACGTACGACTCGAAGTAGAGGATGCGCTCGAGGTCGCGCAGGGAAATGTCGAGAAGGTGTCCGATGCGCGACGGCAGGCCCTTGAAGAACCAGACGTGCGAAACGGGCGAGGCCAGCTCGATGTGTCCCATTCGCTCGCGGCGCACCTTCGACTTCGTGACTTCGACGCCGCACTTGTCGCAGATGACTCCGCGATGCTTCATGCGTTTGTACTTGCCGCAGAGGCATTCCCAATCGGTGATCGGGCCGAAAATCTTGGCGCAGAAGAGGCCATCGCGCTCCGGCTTGAAGGTACGGTAGTTGATCGTCTCCGGCTTCGTTACTTCGCCGTACGACCACGACCGGATCTTTTCCGGGGACGCGAGGCTGATCTTGATGGCGTTGAAATCGTTGATCGCCTGCGGCTTGGTGGACTGAAACAATGAATTGAAGCTTTCCAAATTGCGCCTCCCTATGTGTCAGGCGTTATCTTTTGAACGCGGTGTCGGCAACGAAAGAGCCACGGTGTTGCCGTAGCAGATCCAGCAGGGGGCTTCCCATTCCTGGTCGCCCGAGGGGAAATGTGCAGTCATGCTGACGGCTCCCATGCCCTGACAAGCAGGGCAGGAAGCGTCGGGCATGCTGGCAACGGCTGTGACTTTTTTCGCCATTCGCTATTCCTTCAGGAGCTCGACGTCGAGACAGAGCGACTGCAGTTCGCGAACGAGGACGTTGAATGACTCGGGGAGACCCGGATCATCCGGAACCTCGCCCTTGACGATGGCCTCGTAAATCTTCGAGCGGCCCTCGACGTCGTCGGACTTCGAGGTGAGCAGCTCCTGCAGCGTGTAGGCGGCGCCGTACGCTTCGAGAGCCCAGACTTCCATCTCTCCGAAACGCTGACCGCCGAACTGGGCCTTGCCACCGAGCGGCTGCTGCGTGATGAGTGAATACGGTCCGATCGAACGCGCGTGAATCTTGTCGTCGACCAGATGCGAGAGCTTGAGCATGTAGATGTAGCCGACGCAGACGCGCTGCTCGAACTGCTCGCCGGTCATGCCGTCGAAGAGCGGCGTCTTGCCGTCGTCAGGCAGGTTCGCGGCCTTGAGCTGCGCTTTGATCTCGGACTCGATGGCGCCGTCGAACACCGGCGTCGAGAAGTAGAGGCCGAGGACGCGGGCGGCCCAGCCGAGGTGCGTCTCGAGGATCTGACCGACGTTCATGCGTGACGGAACGCCGAGCGGATTGAGGACGATCTCGACTGGCGTGCCATCCGGCAGGTACGGCATGTCTTCTTCGGGGAGGATGCGGCTGATGACGCCCTTGTTGCCGTGGCGTCCGGCCATCTTGTCGCCGACACTCAGCTTGCGCTTCATGGCGACGTAGACCTTGATCATCTTGATGACGCCCGGCGGGAGCTCATCGCCCTTCTGGAGGTCTTCGCGGCGCTCTTCGGCCTTCTGCTCCAGCACGCGGATGCGGTTCTCGGCGCGCTCGACGAACATGCGGATCGTCTCGCGCGTCTCTTCATCGACCGGCAGCGCCAGCAGCTCGCGGCGGGAGAGGCGGTTGACCGTCTCCTTCGTCGCGGTCTGACCCTTGCCGACGAGCGTCTCGCCCGAGCGGAAGTCGACTACGTCGCGCTGGAGCTTCTTGTCGCTGAGGACATCACCGATGCGCTTGTTGCGGGCGTCGGTGATGATGCGGATCTCGTCCTGGATGTTGCGATTCATCCGCTCGATCTCACCCTCTTCGATCGACTTGGCGCGCAGATCCTTCTCCACGCCTTTGCGCGAGAAGATCTTGACGTCGACGACCGTGCCTTCGATTCCGGGAGGCGTTTTGAGCGAGGCGTCGCGGACATCGCCGGCCTTCTCACCGAAGATGGCGCGGAGCAGCTTCTCTTCCGGAGTGAGCTGCGTCTCGCCCTTCGGCGTGACTTTGCCGACGAGGATGTCGCCTTGTTTGACAGTCGCTCCGATGCGGACGATGCCTGACTCGTCGAGGTCACGAAGCGCGCCTTCCGAAACGTTCGGGATGTCGCGCGTGATCTCTTCGGGACCGAGCTTGGTGTCGCGGGCTTCGATCTCGAACTCTTCGATGTGGATGGAGGTGTAGTAATCCTCTTTGGCAAGCTTCTCGGAGACGAGGATGGCGTCCTCGAAGTTGTTGCCGCGCCACGGCATGAAGGCGACGAGGATGTTGCGGCCGAGAGCGAGCTCGCCGGCATCGGTGCAGGGCCCGTCGGCAAGCACCTGGCCTTTACGGACCCTTTGCCCTTCTCGTACATTTGGTTTCTGCGTGATGCAGGTGTTCTGGTTGGAGCGTTTGAACTTGATGAGCTGATAGATGTCGGCGCCGAACTCTTTGGTCTCGCCGGTCTCGACGTCTTCCGCTTCGACGCGAACGATGATGCGGTTCGAGTCGACGAGGTCGACGATGCCGGCGCGTTTGCAGAGAACGACGGCGCCGGAGTCGCGGGCCACGATGTTCTCCATGCCGGTGCCGACGAGCGGCGAGTCGGTGCGGAGGAGCGGAACGGACTGGCGCTGCATGTTGGCGCCCATGAGCGCGCGGTTCGCGTCGTCGTTTTCGAGGAAGGGAACGAGCGAGGCGGCCACGGAGACGAGCTGCTTCGGCGAGACGTCGATGAAGTCGACCTTCTCTTTCTCGATCGAAACGAAGTCGCCCGACTGCCGTGCGATGACGCGGTCGTGAACGAGATTGCCTTCCTCGTCCATCACCACGTTGGCCTGGGCGATCGTGTAGCGCTCTTCATCCCACGCGGAGAGATAGAACGCGTACGGCTCGGCTTCGGCGAGGGCGAGCTGGCCCTTGCGGGTCTTCGCGCCGGCGTTCTCTTTGCCGATGCGGTTGTTTTCCTTCTGCAGGTCGCGCTTCTCGACGATCTGGCTGAGCGTGAAGCTCGAGTCGCCGACTTTGACGATGCGGTAGTGATCGAGCACGCGGCCGTTCTCGACCTTCTTGTACGGACTCTCGATGAAGCCGTATTCGTTGATACGCGCATAGCACGCCAACGACGAGATCAGACCGATGTTCGGACCTTCAGGCGTTTCGATCGGACAGATACGGCCGTAGTGCGTGGGGTGAACGTCGCGCACTTCGAATCCGGCGCGCTCGCGGGAGAGACCACCCGGTCCCAATGCGGACAGACGCCGTTTGTGCGTGACTTCGGAGAGCGGATTCGTCTGATCCATGAACTGCGAGAGCTGCGACGACCCGAAGAACTCTTTGATGGCCGCGATGACCGGCTTGGAGTTGATCAGGTCGTGCGGCATCGCCGAGTCGATGTCCTGATGCACCGACATCTTCTCTTTGATGGCGCGCTCCATGCGCACGAGGCCGATGCGGAACTGGTTCTCGAGCAGCTCGCCCACCGCTCTAACGCGGCGGTTGCCGAGGTTATCGATGTCGTCGACACGTCCGACGTCCTTGCGGAGGCGAAGCAGATAGTTGATGACGACGAAGAAGTCTTCGGCCGACATCGTCTTCTGCGTGACCGGCGAATCGAGATCGAGCTTGATGTTGAACTTGAAACGGCCGACGCGCGAGAAGTCGTACTTGCGGGCGTCGAAGAACATGCCTTCGAACAGCGCCTTGGCCGACTCGAGGGTCGGAGGATCGCCCGGGCGCATGCGGCGGTAGATCTCGATGATGGCCTGCTCGAACGACTTTGCGGTGTCTTTGCGAACGGTGTTGAGGAGGATGTCGGAGACGAGATCCCATTCCGGGAAGATGACATCGACGGACTCGACGTCGTGCGCGCGAAGAACGTCGGCCCAATCGGCCGGAAGATTCTCGCTCGCTTCGAAGAGGACTTCGCCGCTGTTGACGTCGACGACGTCGGAGAGGAAGACGGCCTTGTCCATCGCCGCGAAGTCGACCTTGGCGGACGCTTCGTTGTGCTTGGTCAGCGCATCGGCCATCTTCTGGTCGAGCTTGACGCCCGCGAACACGGTGCGGACCGTGCGGCGGCCGCGAATCGAGTGACGCTCTTTCGCCTCTTCCTGATCGAGGACGCGGCGGTCGAACGACAACGTGACCTGATCGCCCGTGAGCTTCGCTTTGATCGGCGTGTAGAACTGGCGAAGGATCTCTTCGTCGGTCGTAAGGCCCAGGGCGCGGAGGAAAACGGAGCCGAGGAACTTGCGCTTGCGGTCGATGCGGACGTAGAGAATGTTCTTCTGGTCGTACTCGAACTCAACCCACGAACCGCGATACGGGATGATCTTCGAGAGGAACGTGTGCGCCGATTCTTTGGTGAAGAAGACGCCCGGCGAACGGTGGAGCTGCGAGACGATGACGCGTTCCGTTCCGTTGATGATGAACGTACCGTTGTCGGTCATCAGCGGGATGTCGCCGAAGAAAACTTCCTCTTCCTTGGCATCGCGCATGTGCTTGACGCCGGTGTCGGGATCTTTGTCGTAAACGAAGAGGCGGAAGGTGACCTTCAGCGGAACGCTGTAGCTCATCCCTCTTTCCTGGCACTCTTCGACCGAGTACTTCATCTGCAGATCGACAGGGTTGCCGCAGATGTCGCAGATCTCGACGCGGTTCTTGTTGATGACGCCGCACTTCTGGCAGTTGACCGTCTCTTCGTGCGGATGATCGGTGATGATCTTCGATCCGCAGTTCGCGCAGGTCATGCGCAAATGCTCGAGGCCCTTGAGCTGGCCGCACTTGCACTCCCAGTTTCCGATCGCGAATTTCACGAAGTCGAGAGAGCAGGTCTCGCGAAAATCGCTGAAGGGGAACACACTCGTAAATACCGACTGCAATCCCGTGTCTTCGCGCTCCTCGGGGAGCAAATTCATCTGCAGGAACCTGTCATACGACTTGCGCTGCACGTCGATGAGGTTCGGCAATGCCATGTAACTCCGGATCTTGGAGAAGTCATGGCGAACCGGTTCCTGTTTAGGCAGGGAGGATCCGTTCATTCAATTGCTCCTTTGGGTCGCGGCGTGCGCGGCTGCGGCGTGACGAGCGCGGTGGGTGTAGACAGCAAAAGGCCGCATGGCAGAAAGCTCTGCCTGCGACCGACGGTTGCGGTCCACGCACACCGGGTTCGTCACAGCGTTAGTCGAGATTGACGCGCCCTCAATGAGAATTTCTTAGGCGAGTCCCGCCGCAGGCAACGCGGCAGGGTGGATTCGCGAGGATTGTGAGCTATCGGAAAGGGCCGCTCCCCCCCTTTCCAGCTCAGAGATGTCTAGCAAAAAGCAGATTCCGGACGGGACATTCCGCCCCGTCCGGAAAACTTTGATCCTAAGAAAACCGCGGGCTGTACAGCTCGCCAGCGGAAACCACCACAAACGTCACTATTTGATCGTGACGGTCGCGCCGGCCTCTTCGAACTTCTTCTTGATGTTGTCAGCCTCATCCTTCGAGACCGCTTCCTTGATCGTGGACGGCGCGGCCTCGACGAGGTCCTTCGCTTCCTTCAGACCAAGGCTCGTCACTTCGCGCACTGCCTTGATGACGTTGATCTTCTTGTCGCCGACCGTGCTCAGGATGACCTGAAACTCAGTCTGCGCCTCGACCGGAGCCGCTGCTGCTGCCGGGCCCGCTGCTGCTGCCGGAGCGGCTGCTGCTGCCGCCGACACACCGAAGCGGTCTTCCAGTGCCTTGACCAGGTTCGAAAGGTCCAGCACCGACATGGTCTCAATCTGCTTCACAAAATCTTCAGTCGAAATAGCCATTTCAGCCTCCAAATAGTGTTGAGTCGTTCAAATCTCTTGCGCCGCGGCGATGCCACGGCGCGGAATCAGTCTTATGCGGTTGCCTCGGCGGCAGGTGCTTCAGGTGATGCTTCGGGTGCGGATGCTTCGGCTGCCTCGGGTGCTGCAGGTGCGGCGCCTTCGCCCTTCTGCTTGGCGATCTGATCGATGACCACCGCCAAGTTGCGGATGTTCGCCGCCAGAACGGTGGCCAGGCCACGCATCGGGCTCTGCAGAACGAACAGCAACTTCGAGATCAGCTCGTTGCGCGACGGCAGATTGGCGATTGCCTGGATCTGGTCGGCCGCGACGATCTGGCCGTCGAGCATTGCCCCTTTGAACGTGATCGCCGGAACGTCTTTGGCGAACTTCGTCAATGCCTTCGCCAGCGCGACGGCGTCCGTGGTGTTGTAGGCCACGGCCGTCGGGCCGCTGAATGCACCTTTGAGCGCGGTCAGCGGCGAATCCTTGACTGCGATCAAAGCGAGTGTGTTCTTGACGACAACGTACGTCGAGCTCGTGTCACGCACCTGGCGCCGCAGTTCGGTGACCTGCGGGACGGTGATGCCTTTGAACGAGATCACGAATGCGTTCGTGGCTTTGCCGATGCCTTCGCCGAGCTCGGAGATCGCTGCTGCTTTATCTTCGCGATTCATGCTCCCTCCTTACTCTGCCTTCGCCTCGGCCACGGCCGTATCGATCGCAATCGAGGGGCTCATCGTGGACGAGATGTAGATGCTGCGGACGTATTTGCCCTTCGCTGCCGGCGGCTTGGCCTTGCGAATGGCGGTGATGATGCTGCTGGCGTTTTCCTGGAGCTGCGTCGCGGAAAACGCGATCTTTCCAACCGGAACGTGGATGATCGACGTCTTGTCGACGCGGAACTCCACCTTACCGGCCTTGATCTCCGAGATCGCCTTGGCGACGTCGAATGTGACGGTGCCGGTCTTCGGATTCGGCATCAGTCCGCGGGGACCGAGGACTTTGCCGAGCTTACCGACCGACCGCATCATGTCCGGCGTGGCGATGACGGCGTCGAAATCAGTCCAGCCACCCTGGATCTTCTCGACGATGTCGTCTCCGCCGACCATATCAGCGCCGGCTTCGGTAGCCTCACGCTGTTTGTCGCCTTGTGCGATCACGAGCACGCGCTTCGACTGTCCGGTACCGTGCGGAAGCACGGTGGTACCGCGGACCATCTGATCGGCGTGCTTGGGATCGACTCCGAGAAGGAGCGACAGTTCGACCGTCTCGTTGAACTTGGCGTAGGCGATCTGTTTGAGCAGACCGAACGCCTCATCCAACTGGTACGGCCGCTGTTCGACCTTCTCGAACGCTGCACGGTACTTCTTGCCGTGTCTGGCCAAATTCACCTCCGTAGTGTTAACGGCGGGCACGAGTCCCGCCTCCTACTTCGTTTGCACCGGCTACGCGCCGGCGCGACCTTTTCAAACCGAATGTTCAACGTTCAACGTTGAGCATTCAACATTCTGCCTTTTAGCCGGTGACCTCAAGTCCCATCGACCGCGCGGTCCCCATCACGGTCTTCACGGCCGCTTCGAGCGACGCCGCGTTCAGATCCGGCATCTTCGTCTTCGCGATCTCCTCGACCTGCTTGCGCGTGACGCTGCCGACCTTCGTCTTGTTCGGAACGCCCGAGCCCTTCGGAATGCCCGCCGCCTTGAGCAGCAGGATCGCCGCGGGAGGCGTCTTGGTGATGAAGGTGAACGTGCGGTCGGAGAAGACGGTGATGACCACCGGAATGATCAGCCCCTGCTGACCCTGCGTGCGTGCGTTGAAGGTCTTGCAGAACTCCATGATGTTCACGCCGTGCTGGCCGAGGGCCGG
>DATAMS010000469.1:0-2460 GCA_036260495.1 Thermoanaerobaculia bacterium | reverse complement strand
CCGATCCCCGACAAGCGACACCCGGCTCCCACCCCCCACATCCCACACCCCACTCCCCATCCCTCAACCTCTGGCAACAAATGGAAGCCGCCACGCCGATGGGCACAATCCCAGGCACCGCGTTTCCGGGCACGTTCGATCACATCGCCAGTGGTTATGCGGCCGGCTATTACGGCTACATGTGGGCGAAAGTCATTGCGCTCGATCTCATATCGGCGTTCGGCGGCGACCTCATGAACGAGGCGACGGGGCGGCGTTTCCGTGAGTTGATACTGGCCCGAGGAAGTGAGGAGCCGGCGAAGGATCTGGTGGAGCGGTTCCTGGGGCGTCCCGTTTCGAGCGAAGCCTTCTTCGCCGAGATTCGCGGCGAGTAGATTTATTCGCACAAATAGGTTAGGATGTGAGTCCTTGAGGAACCTTCCTCATCCTTCAGGCCGCCTGAGCTGAGTCAGCGCTTCTGAACATCAACCTTCTTAGCAAACTCACCTTTTCTCCGTGCGCGCGAAGCTCGCCCGGCGAAAGCGGCCAGGAGTCCCACCCCATGAAAGTCTATTTTGGAAATCTCCCCAAAGACATCGATGACGCAAAGCTTGCCGACCTCGTCAAGCCATTCGGAACGCCGACCACGTCGGAAGTCGTGAACGATCGCGTCACCGGCCTGTCGAAGGGCTTTGCATTCGTCGAATTCGCCAATGACGCCGAAGCACAGGCCACAATCAAGGGTCTTGATGGTACCGATGTGAATGGCCAGGCTGTTGTAGTCAATGAAGCGCGCTCAAAGAAGGACGCGCCGAAACCTGCCCCAGCAGTTCAACACTAAGAAGGAGCTTGTCCCATGACGAACGTTTTGAAACCGAAGCGCGCTGCGAAAGTCACTGTCTCTGAGAGCAATATCCGGAAGGCTGCGGCTCGCCTGAGCCAGCGTCCTCTGGTCTCGCCTGAAGTGCAGTACATCCAGCGGGTTCTTGGTGCCACGGCAACGCAGGATGCGGTCGATGAGAAAGTCATCGCCGTCCGCAAGCTGCCGTGGGCAAGCATCGTCATTCCGGAGTAGCTGTCGCCGGGCATTGCCCGTCTAATCCAGCGTAGCAGCCGCTCCGTTCCCCGAGCGCCCGCGCCGATTTCTGGCGCGCGGCGCTTTTTCGGGATCGTTCATGCGCTCAGCGAAACGCGCTGATGCCGACCTCGGCGTTCCCGGTCGCCAGCGCGTGAATGACGATTCCGTTCGCGTCGAGGGTCATCGAGCGCAGTTCGATTCCGTCCACGTAGCCGCGCATTGTCACTCCGGGAGCAAGCGTCCGCGTTACCGCGCTCGCGATCGCGCCGCGGATGGAATCGACCTGCGGCGCCACCGACCAGTGCGCCGTTTTGGCGAGCTGCGCCCGCAGCGACTCGTGGGCGAGCCGGTCAGCGATGCGGACGAAGAGATTCTTGCGATGCGCATCGAGCGTGTATTCGAGATTCTCCAGCGAGATCGTGCGCGTGGCAGCGTCGAACACCGGCGTCGCCGTCAGATTGACCGGACCGTTGTAGTGGCGAAGCTTCGACGCTCGATAATCGACGATCAGTTCGATTGACACCCGGCCGTCAACTGCGGGCGCGATGCGGATCGAATCGACGGCAACTCCTTCGTATTTGCGCTTCCCGAAATTCTCTGTCATCACGCGGCTGGCCTCGTCGTAAGAAAGCTCGACGTCGAACGGGATACGGATGCCGCCGGCGGTTGCTGGCAACACGTGCAGTGCCGGCAGCGGTTTCTGAGTCACTGGCGGCTTCTCGCCGACGATCACCCGCGTTCGTGCGCGAAGCGTGAGCGTGCTGGTCACGGTCAACCCGCTACCCGTGATCGGCCCAAGCGCCACGTCGGTTGGCTCCATCACCAGCCACGTTCGCGGCGCGATCTCCACCGGCGATTGCAGCGACGACCACACCTGATTTGCCGCCGGACGGATGTTCGTCAGCTTCGGCGTATTCGCGTCGATCGTCTTCAGAACCTGCCGGAGCTGGTCGTTGACGATCGGCGCGATCTTCCAGTCGGTGATGTCGATGTTCGCGAACGTCACCTGGCAGCGATGGGACGAAAAATCGACCGGCATTGCGCGCGTCGTCGATTTCAGTCGCCAGTTGGCATCCCACTCCAGATGCGACGAGAGCGAGATCCAGGCATCGCGCATCGGTTCGCCGAAACCGCACGAAAGGCAAGGCCACATCACGATCTCGTCGCTGAACGGCTTCTTCGTCCTGCGGCAGCCTTCGAGCGCGAAGTGCATCGTCGTCGTGGCGTGGATGCCGCCGCCGATCGCGTTCAGCACGATGGGATCGCGAGCCACGCGATACTTCATCCCGAACTTTTTCTGCGGATCGAGCTCGAAGGCGTCCGTCTTCGAAAGACTTTTTGGCACCTGCGATTCGAGCTGCGGCAGCAGCGGAGCGAGCGAGGCCTTGATCGGAATGACGATC
>DATAMS010000458.1:0-5941 GCA_036260495.1 Thermoanaerobaculia bacterium | reverse complement strand
GGTCGCGCGCATGGCGGCGAAGAGCGAGATCATCGGAGGGTTGCCTTCCTTGAAGATGACATCGCGGCGGCGGATGAGGACGAGGCCGTTGGCGCGCAGGGCGTCTTCCGCGAAGGCGACGCCGGCATCTTCGCCGAGATGGCGAACGTTGGCGCTGCGCGGCAGCTGCGCGTTGCGCGGCGATTGCGCGTTGCGCTTGTTCGCGAAGACGAAGACGAAGGTGCCACCGGGCGCCAGGATTCTCGCGGCAGCGGCGGCGTAATCGGCAACGGTGCCTCGGACTTCGATCCGCGCCGGTACCGCCTGCGGATGCGCGGCGCCAGTGGCGTCGCTTACAGGCCAGTACGGCGGCGAGCCGGTGACGAGATCGAAGGGCGCTTCGTTGGCGAGGATCGTTTCGTCGCGAAGGTCGCCGAGGTAGGTGGTGAAGCGTCCTTCGAGTCCGTTGTAGCGGATGCTTCTGCGCGCCAGACGAAGCGACATCTCCTGCGCTTCGACTGTGCAGAATGTCGCACCGGGCAGGCGCCACGCGGACATGATCGCCACCGAGCCGATGCCGGACCCGAGGTCGGCGGCGCGGTCGACTCGGGGAGCCCATTGCGTCGCATACCAGGCGGTCAGCGCGTCATCGGTCGAGTAGCGATGGCCCTTCTCGTACTGGAAGATGCGAAAATGGCCGCACAGATAGTCGAGCGTCTCTCCCGGCTCTGGCTCGATGCCCTGCGGCGGAACCGGACCCGGCCGCCGCCATCCTCGGTACTGAGATTCATCATCGAAGCGCAATAAAGCAACCCTTCCCCGCGTCAACACGTATCACGAAAACCGTCGTATCCGCGCGTTCCGCGACAGGTTTGTCCGGTGCACGCGCGGCAAAATCAACCATCATCAAAAACACTGGAGGCATCATTTGAAGGAAGCAGCTCGAAGACTGTCCACATCGATCTTCCTGCTTCTGACGATCACGGCGACCCTGCACGCGCAGGATCTCGCCTCGGCCGAGAAGCGCACCACCATGCGCAAGCTCGACAACGGCCTGACCGTGATCGTCATGGAGCGCCCCGAGGCACCGGTCTTTTCGTTCACGACGATCGTGAACACGGGATCGGCGCAGGAAGTCCCGGGGATCACCGGCCTTGCACACATGTTTGAGCACATGGCGTTCAAAGGCACCGACAAGGTCGGCACCTCGAACTTCACCGCGGAGTCGGCCGCGCTGGCGAAAGTCGAAGACGCGTACGCCGCGTACGATCACGCCCGCCGCGATCCGGTCAATCACGATGAGGCCAAGATCGCCGCGCTCGACAAAGCGTGGAAGGCCGCCATCGACGACGCGCAGAAGTTCGTCGTGCCGAATGAGTTCAGCAAAATCGTCGACCGCGCCGGCGCCGTCGGCGTGAACGCGTTCACGAACGACGACGAGACGACCTACTTCTACTCGATGCCGTCGAATCGCGTGGAGCTCTGGGCCTATCTCGACTCCGAGCGTTTCCTTCATCCCGTGTTCCGCGAGTTCTACAAAGAGCGCGACGTCGTTCACGAAGAGCGCCGCATGCGCACCGAGAGCACGCCGATCGGCCGCATGATCGAGCAGGCGCTGGCCACCGCGTTCACCGCGCATCCGTATGGACAGCCGGTCGTTGGCTGGCCCTCGGATCTCGAGAGCTTCTCCGCCACCGACGCCAAAGCGTTCTTTGCCAAGTACTACGTCCCAGCCAACATGGTCGTGGCCATCGTCGGCGACGTGAAAGCGTCCGAGGTCATGCCGATCATGGACAAGTACTTTGGCCGGCTGCCGAAATCGCCCGCTCCCGATCCGCTCCGCACCATCGAGCCGAAACAGACCGCCGAGCGCAGCGTCATTCTTCACGAACAGGCGCAGCCGGTCTACTTCGAGGCCTACCATCGTCCGGCAGCCACCGATCCCGATGCCGCGACGTTCGACGCCATCGAGAAGTTGCTATCCGATGGACGTACCTCGCGCTTGTATCGGTCGCTGGTCCGGGACAAAAAGCTGGCGGCGGTCGCGGCTGGATTCAACGGCTTCCCCGGTCAGAAGTATCCGAACCTCTTCGCGTTCTTCGGCATCCCCACCGCCGGTCACACGGCCAGCGAGCTGGCGGATCCGATCCACGCGGAGATCGAGCGGCTCAAGACGGAAGATGTCTCCGCCGACGACCTGCAATCGATCAAGACACGCACGAAAGCGGAGCTGTTGATGCAGCTCGATAGTAACTCCGGGTTGGCCATTCAATTGGCCACCTACCAGACCGTGTTCGGCGACTGGCGCGAGCTTTTCCGCGAGGTGGACAAGATCGACAAGGTGACGGCGGCTGACATCAAGCGCGTCGCCAACGCCACGTTCACTCCGAACAACCGGACCACGGCGATGATCGAGTCCGTGAAGAAAGCCACTCCGGCATCGAAGGGAGACACGAAATGAAATCGCTTCGCATCCATGCGATCGCGGCGGCGACAGCACTTCTGTCCCTGCCGCTGATGGCCCAGGTTTCCGATTACCACGAGATCAAAACGCCGGCATTGCACCAAATCCAGATGCCGCAACCGAAACGCCTGCAACTCGCCAACGGCATGGTGATTTTCCTCATGGAGGATCACGAGCTTCCGCTGATCCGCGGCAATGCCCGCATCCGCGGAGGCGCGCGCGATCTTCCTGCGGACAAGACTGGCCTGGCCGGAATCTACAGCGCGGCCTGGCGCACCGGCGGCACGACGTCGAAGTCCGGCGATGAGCTCGACGACTTTCTCGAAGCCCGCGCCGCCGCCGTCGAAACGACCGCCAATGAAGACGCGTCCAGCGTTCGCTTTCACATGCTGAAGGGCGACTTCGACACGGTCTTTCCGATCGTCGTCGATGTCCTCGAGCATCCCGCGTTCCGCCAGGAGAAAGTGGACCTGGCGAAGACGGCGGCAACGACGGCCATCTCCCGCCGCAACGATGACGCCAAAGGAATCGCCGACCGCGAGATGGGCCGGCTCGGCTTCGGCGCCGATTCGCCCTACGCGCGCGTGGCCGAGTACACGACCATCAACGGCATCACCCGTGATGATCTCGTGGCCTTCCACAAGCGCTTCGTCTATCCGAACAACATCATCCTCAGTATCACCGGCGACTTCGACAGCGCAGCGATGGAGAAGAAACTTCGCGCTGCTTTCGGGTCCTGGGCAAAAGGTCCGCAGGCTCCGACCGTCGCGCCAACCGGCGGAACGCCGGCCAAAGCCGGCGTGTACCTCGTCGCCAAAGACGACGTGACGCAGAGCAACATTTACGTCGTCCACGGCGGGACCGGCGTTCTGCGAAGCAATCCCGATTTCTACGCCATGCAGGTGATGAACGAGATCCTCAGCGGAGGTTTCTCCGGCCGCCTGATGAACGACATCCGCACGCAGCGCGGCCTCGCGTACGGCGTCGGCGGCGGCGTCGATACGACCTGGGACCGGCCGGGCCTGTTCCACATCTGGATGGGAACGAAGAGCGGCTCGACGGTCGAGGCGGTCAACGCGCTGCGCACCGATCTGAGCGATCTTCAAACCAAGCCGTTCACGGCGGACGAACTGGCGCAGGCGAAGGAAGCGATCCTCAACGCTTACGTCTTCACCGCCGATTCGAAATCGAAGGTCCTCGATCAGCGCGCGAACCTCGAGTTCTACGGCTACCCCGCCGATTGGTATCAGACGTATCCAGCCAAACTACAGGCCGTGACCGCCGATGATGTCGCGCGTGTTGCGAAAAAGTACGTCCAGCCGAACCAGGTGGCAGTCCTCGTCGTCGGCAAAGAGAAAGACTTCGACAAACCTCTCTCCAGCCTAGGCGCCGTAACTCCGATCGACATCACGATCCCCGAGCCAGGCGCCAAGCCTGCCGTTGCCGGAGCCACAACCGCCGGCGCAGACGGGGTCAGGCCGAAGTCCAGCAGCGCGGAAGGAATCGCGCTGGCCAGGAAGATCCAGACCTTCGCCGGCGGCAAAGCGAAGATCGATGCCGTCGTGGCCACGCACTCTGTCGGTTCCATGCAGGCGCAGACGCCGCAGGGCCCGATGGACGTGGAAGTCGACAGCACCGTGCAGTATCCCGACTACAGCCGCCGCGTCGTCAAAACCCCGATGGGCGAGATGACGATGGTGATGACGCCCGACGGCGGCTACATGGCCAGCCCGATGGGCTCACAAGACATGCCCGGCTCGCAACGCACGTCAATGCGCAACGAGTCGCGCGCCGACATCATCTCCATCCTCAAGAACATCGATAACCCGAAGTACATCTTCACCGTCGCCGGCACGGAGAAGGTCGGAACGACAGACGCGCAAGCCCTCACCATCGACGCCGACGGCACCGCCGTCAAATGGCTGGTCGATCCATCCTCGGGCAAGATCCTCCGCCGCATCTCCCAATCCCCACGCGGCGAAGCCATCACCGAATACACCGAGTGGAAAACGTTCGACGGCATCACCCTCCCCATCTCCTACACCACCACCACCGCCGGCCAACCAAACAGCAGCGCCAACCTGAAGTCAATGGAGATCAACCCCAAGATCGATCCAAAGATCTTCGAGAAGCCGGCAGCGAAGTAGGTTCGCGTTAATTGCAATTGCAAAGGGCCGCCGAAAGGCGGCCCGTTTTGTTGCGTCCCGCGAGATGTTCGCTCTCCGAAGAGCGCTGGGCAGGCAAGCGCTCAGTTGTCAAACGGCCTCCGACACAGCGCCGTCGGCGCGAATTCATCGATGAAAGCGCCGTGGCTATCCGCCGATGGACTGATCGCCATCTGGTCAAGGCTGATGCGCATGCTCCCGCCACAACACCCTCGCGCAAGCCGACCGCGAGCATAGGAATCGACCAGATGCTTTGCATCCGTCGCAGGTGTCACCGGTGCGCACTGGACTGACAGTTGGGTGCAAGCAATTCGGATGGGCACCGAGGCGCTCCGGATCGCCTCGACGATTTCAACTCGTGGTGTTGATGGCTTCTGGTTCCGTCCGATCGAAAAAATGACCAGCTCCGGCCTCACAAGCCGGAGTAGGCGATCCGTGAAGACCGATGCGTCTGAACCCGAACCGCCGCCATGGTGAGGAAAAATGAGCACGGCCGCCTGCAAATCCTTGGCGTGAGCGACAATGTCGTTCAGACCTGCGTCGTCGAGGTCGCCACAAACGAGAACAGCCCGCGTCTTCCCACACACGCGGACGACCACGCTCAACGTGTTTGTGGTGATTCGCTGCTTTGATTGCGATCGGCTTCCGGCTGCTTTTCCCGCGAGATGAACGCTTGGCGCAGCGATTTCAAAACGGATACCTTCAATGTCGAACTCCCCATCGTCCGCGACTGTGAGGCTCGGTCGGAAATCAATTTCGCCGCGTTCTCTCGCGTTATCGAGTTCCCATAGCAAGTCGTTCCAGAGTTCAGAGCCTTTGGTCGCATCTGGGTTCAAGCGCACGAGGCGCAGATGAATGTCCGTATTGCTCAGCAGCGCGAGAAGGCCGCCGATATGATCGGCGTCCGCATGCGAGATCAGGATGCAATCAATGCTCGTGATTCCCTCGCGCCGGCAGTACTCCAAGGTTGAGTTTCGACCGCCGACATCAATCATGACCACCTGGTCGCCGCTCGTTACGATCGTGGCGTTCCCGTGGCCCACGTCGACCACTGTCAGAATCGCAGCACTCTTCACTTTTCCCATCCATCGAAAAACAGGGCTTCAGCCGATTCCGCACCGAGGTTCACGAATGCGTGCAACCGCTGAGGGAGGGTGTCAGGCTTTGCCAGCCGCTCCGGAAGCACCGAGACCGGCAGACGAAACCCTGCGTGAGAGTCCCACGCCGGAATAAAGAAATAGAAGAACTCGAGACCGCTCTCCCTCACTATGTCTTCGATCCGCACTAGCGTTCGCCACGGTCGCCGGTCTTCTCTAAATTCGCCCCGAAACTC
>DATAMS010000450.1:0-13612 GCA_036260495.1 Thermoanaerobaculia bacterium | reverse complement strand
CTGCTGTGATTGTCGACCGTGATGACCGCATGCGTGGAATGCTCCAGGCTGTCGCCGCCGCCGGCGCGCGGCAGATCGCTGCGCTCCGCTTTTACGATGACGTCCGAGGCGGCGAAGGAGACAGGGATCATCGTCTCGAGCGTGCGGCGGATGCTGTCGATGAGCGGCGCTCCGATGAGTGAAGCCGCTCCTTCGCGCGTGACCACGTAGAGCTCGAGGTGCTGCTCCACCATCACCGCCGCGGCGAGATCGAAATCGATGGCGTGATCGAGCGCACGAAACGAAGAGACGAAGAGATCCGTAATGTTGTCTGCGCGCGTGGCGGAGCCGGTCAGCTCGCGGATCAGCGACAGAACTCCGGCAATGGGCTGCTGTTTGTCGCGTCTCACGATAGGGTATCGGCGGTCGGGTGTCGGGGTGTCGGAGAGTGTGCCGTAGGCTCTCGACATTCTGTTGGCTCCTGGGAATTGATGATTATACGGATGACGCAGTCCTCAATGGGCAATTGACAATGGACAATTGACAGTTGACAGTTAAAAGAACATCAGTGCCTGCGACACCCCACACCCGACACCCCACTCCCCAATTCCGTACCAACCTATAATCCGGTGCGATGACGATTCGGGAAGCAGAGGCGATTCCATTCGAGCCGCAGGACTTACGCGGCGAGCGCCTGCTGGTGCTGGCACCGCATCCTGATGATGAGGTCATCGGGTGCGGCGGCCTCGTGGCGCTCCATCTTCGCGAGGGACGACCGGTGCATGTCGTCGTTTGCACGGACGGCGCGCAGGCGGGCGACGGTGCGCAACGCGAGGCCGAATCGCGCGTAGCGCTGGCGATGCTCGGCGATGCGACGATCGAGTTTCTTCGTTTCCCCGATCGCGAATTGGAGAATGCGGGCGAGCTCGCCGCGCGCCTCGACGCAATTCTCCGGCAGCAGAAGGCCGATCTCATCGCCGTTCCCAGTCCGCTCGAGATCCATCCTGATCACATCGCCCTTTCGCGCGCGTTCTGCGACCTCATCGCCCGCGATCCGTCGCTTTTCGCCGGCCTCGCCGTCGCCCGCGTTGCGTTCTACGAAGTCAGCGCGCCGCTGCGACCGAATGCGCTGGTCGACATCACGTCGATCGCCCAAACCAAATATGCCGCGATCGACGCGCACGCCTCGCAAGCCAAAATCCGCAACTACACGTCGTACGCGCGCGGGCTCAACGCCTGGCGCGCGATGACGCTACCGCCAGACGTCGCGTTTGCTGAAGCGTATTGGACGACGCCGCTGCCATCGCTGCGAACGGTGCCGTTCAGCGCGTTGCGCGAAGCGATGGGGCCGCAGCGGATCGACGTCGTACACGAACCGCTGCCGGTCAGCGTGATCGTGCGAACGAAAGATCGTCCCGCGTTGCTGGCGCAGGCGATCGCATCGATCCGCGCCACTGCCTACCCGGCGGAAATCGTCGTCGTCAACGACGGCGGTGCGCGGCCGGAGATCGAGAATGTCACGCTCGTCCAGCACGACTCATCGCGCGGCCGTTCCGAAGCGGCCAATGCCGGTGTTCGCGCCGCAAAGAACGACTTCGTTGCCTTTCTCGATGACGACGATCTCTTCTACCCCGAGCACCTCTTCACGTTGTCGAATGCCGCGCGCGGATCAAACGCCGCTGCCTGGTACAGCGACGCGGTCTCTGCCTTCATCGATGGCGAAAACCGGCAGTTAATGCGCGTCTTCGCTCGCGATTTCGATCGCGAGCTGCTACTCGCCGACAACTACATCCCGCTTCCAACGCTTCTTTTTCGCCGCGCCGATTTTCTCGACCTCGGCGGATTCGATCCGGCCTTCGATCTCTTCGAAGATTGGGATTTCCTCATCCGGCTTGCGCAGCGCGGCGATTTCATTCGCGTGCCGCGCATCACCTGCGAAGTCCGTCACATTGCGAACAGCGGATCGATCGTGGCGGCAAATCCAGAAGGATCGCCGGCATTCCGACAGGCCAAACTCCAAGTCTGGCGCAAGCATGCCGATCTCCTTGGCGAGAACGTGTTCGCGAACGTATTCGAGAGCGAGAAACGCCGCGCGGTCGCCATCGAAGGCGATCTTGTCGAAGCACGCGGCGCGCGCGGACGCTGCGAGCTCGAGATCGCGCGGCTGGAGCGCGACAAGCAATCGCTCATCGCCCAGATCGGCGCGCTGAGCGAACGGATCAACGAGACGATGATGCGCATCAGTCACCTCGAGGGCGCAAACGCTGAGATTCGCGGCATGCTGGAAGGGGCGAATCGCGATCGTTACGCTGCGATCGGCGAGCTCGAGAAAAACGGAATGGCTGCAGCCGAGATCGAGCGCACGAACCGGGCGCTCTATGCCGAGGTGACGCGGCTGCAGAATCTGCTCGACACGATCTTCAAATCGCGCACGTGGAAACTGCACACCATCGTCGAGCGGGTGAAAGGACGATGACGCGCGCGTTGCTCGTCTGCCCCGAGCCGCTCGGTCACCGGCAGCCGGCAGGAATCGGCATCCGTTTCATCGAGATGGCGAAAGTGCTCATCGCCGATGGTCACGACATCACGCTCCTCTCGCGCGACGCCGGCGCTGTCGCAGAATGCCGCGTCGATGCGATCACGCCGGAGAATCTGGAGCGATATTCGCGCGAGTCCGGCGTGATCGTTGTGCAGGGTCATGCCGCGAATGAAGTCTTCGCGCATGCGGCGCCGATCCCGACGGTCGTCGATTTGTATGACCCGTTCATCGTCGAGAACCTTCACTACTTCGCGTCGCGCGGCGCCGAGGTGTTCGCGCACGATCACGCGACGCTGATCCAGTCGCTGCTGCGCGGCGATCTCTTTCTCTGCGCCTCCGAAGCGCAGCGCCTCTTCTACCTCGGCGCGCTTCTCGCCGCCGGACGCGTGAACCCGATCGCATTCGAAAGCGATCCGAACCTCGACGCACTCCTCCGCATCGCACCGTTCGGCGTCGGTTCTCCTGGGACCGCGGGCATCTCGCCCGCCTTTGATTCTGATTTCCGCGACACAGCGGGCGAGACGCCCGCGCTCCCAGGGGTGCTTTTCGGGGCGATCTACGACTGGTACGATCCGATCCTGGCCATCGAAGCCGTCGCAATTGCGCGCGCGTCGCTACCGGACATCACGCTGACTTTCACTACGCATCCGAATCCGTCGCTGACGCCGCAGGGAAAACTGGCCGAGGCGATGAAGATCGTGAAACAGAAGGGATATGACTTCGTTCGCTTCGAGCCGTGGGTTGCGTACGAAGAGCGCGCCGCGTTCTTTGCGCGCTTCGGCGCAGCGCTCATGACCTTTCCGCGATCGATCGAGACCGACCTCTCGATGCGGACGCGCGTTTACGATTTCATCTGGGGCGGTCTGCCGATCGTGACGAGCTCCGCGCCAGGCACCGATGAGCTGCTGACGCGGTACGGCGCGGGATCGATCGTGTCATCCAACTCGCCCGACGATCTCGCGGCCGCGCTCGTGCGCGTGTTGCGCGATGAGCACGCGCGCATGCGCGAGGGCGCGCGACGCTTCGTCGACGAGCACCAGTGGAATCGCGCGCTGCAGCCGCTCGTCGAGTTCGTTCGCGCGCCGCGCGTCGATCGGTCGAAAGAAGCATTCGCGGCGACGCTACGTCTCCCCGAGCACGCTCCTTCGTTTCTCGACCGCATCAAACGCCGCATGGGAGGCTCGCACTGAGCGCACCAGTTGTTGACGTCATCGTCGTGAACTGGAACAGCCGCGCGGACACGATGGCCTGTCTCGAAGCGGTCGCGTCGCAACTCGCCGATGTCGATGGCGCGGTGATTACCGTCGTCGACAACGGCTCGACCGATGGCAGCATCGGCGCAATCGCCGCGCTGCGTCCGGCTGTGCGTCTGCTGCCGCTCGGCGCCAATCATGGATTCACCGGCGGCGTCGCCGCGGGTCTGGCGCGATCGGAAGCCCGCAACGTCGTGTTCCTCAACAACGATGCGGTGCCGGAGCCGGGATGGCTGAAGGCGCTCGTCGACGCCATCGTCGAAGCACCCGCCGACGTGATCTCGATCGGCGGCAAGATCGTCGATCCGTCAGGGAAATTCATCGACTTCATCGGCGGCGCTCTGACGTTCGACGGTCACGCCTTCCAGAACGGATTCCGCTACCCGCTCGCGTCGGTCGAAGAGCCGCAGTCCGGCGCGGAGATTCTCTTTGCCTGCGGCGGCAACATGATCTCGCGCCGCGAGCCCCTTCTCGCACTCGGGGGATTCGACGACGACTACTTCGCCTATCTCGAAGACGTCGATTTCGGCTGGCGCTCCTGGCTGGCCGGCTATCGCGTTCTGTTCGAGCCGCGCGCGCTGGCGCGGCACAAATCGAGCGCGACGAGTCAGCGACTCGGCGATTTCGAGCGCGGCGTGCTCTTCGAGCGCAACGCCTTGCAGACCGCGCTGAAGAATTACGAAAACCTCAACGACGCCGCCGGCTCGCTCTTCTTCACGTTTCTATCGCGGCTTCATCACTACGCATCGACGCGCAACGAAAACGCGGACGAATTGATCCGCGAACCGTTCTCGAAGACGTCGAAGACCTCGCGCGGATTTCTTGGCCGCGTGCGCCGGAAGTTGTTCGGCGCGAAGCCGCTGGCGACGATCGACGATCCGCTCACCACGATGCAGTTCCGCGCCTTCGCGTGGACCGTGGCGCACGGAGAGCGGATCGCAGAAAAGCGCGGCGTCGTTCAGAAAATGCGCAAGCGCAGTGACCGCGAAATCTTCGAGCGCTTTCCCCTCCTGGTCGTTCCAACCTACCCCGGCGACGAGAGCCTCATGAGCAGCGCGCTCTTCCGCATGCTGCGTCCGTCGTTGCCCTCAATCGAGCGGACGCTGTCCGCTATCATGCGCCCGTGACGCAGCCGTCCTGGTGGCAACGTTTTGACGTGCGCGGTGTGTTCTGGCGGCACCTACTTCGCTTTGGGATTTTGAACGTGCCGCCCTGGATCGAGCCGGTCGTCATGGCCTCGTGGTCGCTATTTTTTATGTTTTGGGGACCGGCCCGCCGCGCCGTGATCCGCAACCTCGGCGTGATCAAGCCGGGCTCGTTTGCCACCGTCAATTTCTTCCGCTGCTACCGCCTCTTCTGGAACTACGCGTGGACGATCGCCGACAACGTTCGCTTCAAGGAGCGCCGTATCATTCCTGATTGGGAGTTCACCGGCTGGGACCATTTTCAGGAGATGCAGCAACGCGACGGCGCGATTCTCCTTACCGCGCACATGGGCAGCTACGACCTCGGCGCCCATCTTTTCTCCGAGACGTCGAGCCGGCGCATCGTGATGGTGCGCGCTCCGGAAACCAATCCGGAAACGCGTGCCTTCGAGCAGGACCGCGCCGCGGAAGGCCTGCGCATCGAGTTCAACACGCGATCGACGGACCTGGCGATCGATCTGCTCAGCATCATCCGCGACGGCAACATCGTGGCCATTCAGGGCGATCGCGTCACCGGCGAGATCGGCTTCCTGCCCGCCACCGTGTTCGGCCGCGCCACGCGCGTCCCGGCCGGCCCCTTTGCGCTGGCGCTCGCGGCGCGCGTCCCGATTTATCCCGTCTTCGTCGTGCGGCTCGGCAGACGCCGGTACCGGCTCATGACCGCGCGCCCGATCGAGTTGGTGCGCAGCCGCGATCGCGATGACGACTTTCGGCGCGCCGTCGAACAATGGGTGGGAGAGCTCGAGCATGTGATTCGCGAATGCTGGTCGCAGTGGTTCACGTTCGAGCCGTACTGGCCGGAGCTTGTCGCGTGACGATGAACGTCGTCGTCAATCGTCCCGAGGCGCGATGGTTGCCGTCAAGGCATCGTTTTGCGCTGGCGCAGCTCGTCGCGTTCGCGCGCCTCCGACAGAGCGACCAGCAGATCGAAAATGCACCGGACCATCTCATCCTTCCCATCGATCGCGATCAAAGTGCGGCCGAGGTGTACGCCGTCGCTGTGTGGGTGTTTGTCACTGTGGCCGCTTACCTCACCGCGCTTCTGCCGATGCCGCTGCCTCTGGCGATCATCGCAGCGATTCCTCTGGCATCGGTCATCCTTCACCTACCGATCGTCCTCGGAGGACCGATTCTCCGCCTCATTCTTGGCGATAACGATCACATCAAGATCGTCTCTGTCGCAACGATGTCCTTGCTGATCGTCTGGTCCTTCTACATCGCGCACGGCGATTCGTGGGCGCGATTCGCGGCTTGGTTTTTCTTTGCCGTGTTGGCCTGCAACGCGATCGCTGCGGTGATTCTCTGGTTGATGCGCGGGGTCGTGCGGGCCGAGGAGAGTCGATGCGCGCGCTGATTCTGACGTTTGCGACCGGCGCTTCGATCATCGTGCCGATTGTTCTTCTCCTGGGATTTCCGCCGTCGTGGCCGATCGCGCTTGGCATTCTCGCGCTCTCGCATGCGCTCGTGCTCTGGCCGACGCTCAGTCCCAACTCGCAGTGGCTCGGGCCCGTGATGACGAGCTTCGAAACCGACACCAACGAAGTCTGGCTCACGATCGACGATGGACCGACGGAGGACACGCCCGCGCTTCTCGATGCACTCGACGCCCTCGGCGTGAAGGCAACATTCTTCGTCAAGGGTGTCCTCGTCGAACAGCGGCCTGATCTCGTGACGGCGATTCTGGCTCACGGTCACGGCGTCGAGAACCACTCGCAAACGCATCCTTCGGGCACGTTCTGGTGCCTTCCTCGCCGCAGAGTGGCGTGGCAGATCGATCAATGCAGCAAGGCGTTGGAGAACGTTGGCGTGAGTCCGCGCCTTTTCCGCGCGCCGGTCGGGATGAAAAACCCGTTTGTTCATGCGATTCTGAAGGGCCGAGGATTGATGATCGTTGGCTGGAGCGTGCGTGGATTCGATTCGTTCGGCGACGACGTGCAGCGTGTCGTCGATCGAATCGTGCCGCGCGTCACGGCCGGCTCGATCGTGGTCATGCATCAGGGACGCGGCTTTTCCATTGCGTGCGTTACCGCCGTCGTGCGCGCGTTGCAGGCGAAGGGCTACGTCTTCGCCGTTCCGGCACCCAAGCGTTTGAAGACGAAGAGGTAGTTGTTGAACGGCGTCCGTCCATACAGCGGCACTACCTCGGCATCGAAGCCCGCGAACGGACGAAGGACATCGTCGCGCGTTGCGAAGTGCAGCCGTTCCGCGCGAAGCCAGCGCACCACTCGCGAGAACATTTCCTGCGCGTACGTCATGCGGTAGCGCCAGCTCCCGTCGCGAACAGCATCGCGGATGATCACCGTCGTGGCATGCGCGGCAGCGGCTTCGAGAATTCGTCCCTGCTCTTCTGACGTGAAGTAGTGCAGCAGATCGAGCAGAACCACCGTGCCGCCCCGATTCATCGCCACGCGCGCGTCGCCCGCTTCGAACGTTGCATCGGGCACGACATGCCGCGCGATCTCGATCTTGCGCTCATCGTGATCGAGGCCGCAAACCGGCGCCGTGAATCCGCGCTCCCGGAGATAGCTCGGAAGGATGCCGATGCCGCAGCCGACGTCGAGAAGCGGCTCGTTGCTGCCGGCGAGTCGATCGAAGACCGCGTCGTAAACAGGATCCATGCGGATCTTCGCGCGAATGTAGATGCGAAGAAACCGCGTCGGGTAGCGAGCGGCGACGCGATCCGCAAGGCCAGCGCGGCTCATTCGATTCGACACCAGGACCGTCAAGGCGAAAGATGCTCGATGAGCTCGATCAACTCAGGAAGATTAAACGGCTTCGGCAGAATTGCCGACACGCCGAGTTGCAGGATGGCTTTCGGCTCCACGTACAGGTGCGCGGAGAGAACGATGATCTTGACTGTGCCGAGGTAGCCGGTTTCTTTGAGACGTTGCAGAAAATCCCAGCCGTTGGCGCCGGGCATGGCCAGGTCGAGGAGGATCACGTCGGGACTGCGAAGCGTCAGCGCGCGATGTCCTTCATTTCCGTCGGACGCGAGCACGACGTCGAACCCTGCCTGCCGCAGCGCCGCCGCCAGCATGCCGCGCAACGGCAGATCGTCGTCGATGACGAGAACGCGTTTGCGATCGACATCGGCGACGCGTTTTTCATCGCCGGGATCGTGATGTTGAACTTCGCTCATACCGTTTTCCGCTGCCATGCGCATTCTAGCGACTGCTGACGCTGCCATGCAGAAGGCTGGCCATGCGCGGGGGTCGGGGTGTCGGGGGTTCGGGGGTCGGAGTAGAGGCCGCTGTTGATTCCACTCCGACTCCCGACTCCCCACCTGCGACCCCCGCGCGTCAAAACAGATCGCTGTCGCCGTACGTGTAGTAGAGCCGCTCGGCGATCCGCGCGCTGGCGCCGGGCTCATCAAAGGGCACGCACATCAGCGAAAGATCCTGCGGGTCGGGCCGCGACTCGAAGCCCAACCCGCGAAGCACGTCATCAAACCATTGAGGGCGCGCGGGAAACCAGCCGTCGATGCGTTCGACTGGATAGGACGGCACGACGTGACGGAGGAGAACTTCGACGGCGTCGGGATAGCGCGGATCGAACAGCGCGTCGCCCCAGGCCAATCGCCGATCGCGCACACCGAACACGCTCCAGCCAACAAGCCGGTGCCACTTGCGGATGGCCACGACGAAATACGGCACGTCGGGACATTCGAGGTAACGCCAGCGCAGATAACGGGCATCGCGGCGAACGAGAAAGCGATACGCCGGTGCAACGCGCGCGAAAAAGGCGTCGTACTCCGAGCCGAAATCGCGGATCAGTTCGAGTTGCCACCCGTGCGGCCAGCGCTCGCGACGGCCGATCCGCGAAAACGGATTCGCTGTCAGATCGCGAACACGGTACGGCGCCGGCTCCACGGCGTCGCTGCCGAGAAATCGTACCGAAATCTCGCGGTGTGCGGCAGTCGTGAAACCGTAGTTGAATGCCACCTTGCCGCGGCAGAACGTGTCGTAGAAATGATCCGCCGTCCGCGCCAGAATGCTCGTCGGTCCGCGGCCGATGTGACGCACGGAGCGGTCGGTCATGATGTCGCCGATCTGGTTGGCGGCGAGCTCCGTTCCATCATCGATCAGCGGAACCGGATAGCCGGCGTATTGCGCGACGAGCTGCTGCGCCTCATCGAACGTCAGCGAAATGCGCTCGTTGCCGAACGGGCTGCGCTGATACTCCCATTGAAAGTGTTCGCGTCCGCGATTCGCATGCGGAAAGGCGCGGGCGAAAAGCGCGAGAATCTGCGCTTCATCGCCTTCGCGAAACGCGCGAATGGTGAAGCGCGTGTCAACGGGCATGAGTCGGCTCGACCGATGGGATCGCGCGGAAGTTCACCGGCGATCCGACGCGCCGCTTGGCCACGATGCGGATCGATCCCGACGGCACCAGCAGCGGATCCGGCAGAATCGTGAACAAAGTCCGCACCACCGGCAACAGCGCTGGCCAGCGTGTCGCCACCGAATGCCGCAAAAATCGCTGGTCACGGTACTCGAGCTCCGCGCCGATGCTGACGATCTCGAAGCCGGAGTGCTCGAGCAATTCGATGAGTGCGGATCGCGAATAGAGAATGAGATGCGTGCGGAAGTTCTGCGTCATCCATCGCCGCTCGGTGATGAGGTACAGCAACCCTTCGGTGTCGAACGTCGATAGCAGCAGAACGCCGCCCGGCTTCAGCAGGTCTTTCATCCGCGACAACGCGTCGTGTGGGTCGGCCATGTTCTCGAAGACATGAAAGAGCGCGATGGCATCGAAGGCCGGGCCGGTGTTGACGAAGTTCGGAACGGTGGAGCAGTAGACCTCGAGTCCTCGCGCGCGCACGGCACGGGCGACGCTCGGCGCGCGATCGATGCCGACATACTCAAACTCTGTGGCCGCCGCGGCGCCGAAGCTGCCATCGCGCACGCCAACTTCGAGGATTCGGGCACGCGATGTGAGATGCCGGCGCAACGCGGCCAGACGACGCAGACTGGTCTTCTCGCGGGCCACGCCGCGATGCAGCGTCTCGTCGCCGGCGTCGACCGGCGGCATCGGTCCGCGCAGAACGCGGCGCACCGGACCGGCATCGCCGGCGACTTCGAAATGTCCAAGATAGCGGCACTTGCAACGGCTGCACGACCGCACGACGTTGCCAGGAATCTGATCGATGCTCCACACTTCATTCGAGAAACAGACCACGCATCGCCGCGGCGGCCGGTACCCATTTCGCCGATCGGTCATCCGGATCGCGATGGCGGCAGCGAGGCCGGAGCCGAGATCGAACGTCGCGGTCGACGACGATTTCCCGCCGCGCGTGGTCAGGCATTCGACGCGGAATCCATATTTGTTGGCGAGGTACGCCGCTTCGAGATCGAATCCACCTTTTCGCAGTCTCGTCTCACCGACGATCAGCCTCGCCGCATCCGCGGAAAACGCTTTCAGGTGCAACGCGGGATCCGGAAGAATCGGGACGAGGAGCGTTCGCAGTATCCGATCACCGGGCCGCGTTTCGCGTCGTCCGAAAACTACCTCGGCGACTCCCGACTGGATTAGCGCAATGGCATCGCCAATCGCGCTCATCGCATAAGGCAAATCATGATCGGCAATCACGATGATGCTGCCACTCGCCTCAGCTACGCCGCGCCGCAACATCGCTCCGTAACCGGCACCGTCGCGGCGATCGAGAACGCGAATGTCGAATTCGAATCCCGTCGCCTGCAGGTAGGACTCGATCGCTTCGAGTGTCGCCGGAAGCTCGGCGGACGGTCCAACCAGCGGAACAAGGACCGAGACTCGGGGCGAGCTCATGCCGGTATTCTAGCTTTTGCCCACGATTCCAGCACGCGCCCTCTGTGCCGGTCGACGGCTCGCAAGTAGAGAACATCGCCGCGATAGACGCGCCAGACGTCATCCGGAACATCAGCGATCTCGCCGGTTGCAAAGTGTCCCGCCGCAGTTTCGAAGGTCGGGAGCGGCGACGCTTCGATCACGATGTCGCCGTCGAATACACGTTTGCTTCGCTCGTGACGTTCCATCGCCATCGCTGCGACTTTGCGCTCAAAGCGCTTCGCGAATGCGCCCCCCCATTTGCGCAGATACTGCTGTTCGGATTGCGCAAAGAGCGCGGCAGACTCGGGAGAAGCGCCGGCGCTCTGGTTGTAGAGATGATGGCAGCGGGCAGCCGGCACGTAGACGATGTCGCCTGCGACGCGGCGGAGAAAGTCGTTCTCTTCGAAGTAAAGCTGGAAGCGCTCGTCGAATCCTTGCGTCTCATCGAATGCCTTCGCTTTGATCGCCAAAACCGCGCCGGAAAGCGTCCGAACGTGCGTTGGTTCCGCGAGCGACCAGAAAGCAACACGCGCAAAAAAGCGCCGCCGGTCTCGCGCACGCGCCCAAGCGCGCGAGCGGCTCCCGAGCGCCCGGCTCGCCACCTCACGCGCGGTGTGCAACTCGGCTGGCGGAAGCCGCCATGTGTACTCCTCGTCCCAGAACAAGGCCGGACCGGCGACCGCAGCATCGGCGTCAACGAGGGCGTCGATCGCACCGGCATCAAAGCGAACGTCGGGATTCGTCACGATGATGACGTCACCGTCGCAGGCGCTACGTCCTGCGTTGATGCCGCCGGCATACCCGAGGTTTCGAGGTGCGGCGATGACGACATCGGCAACGGGTTGAAGCGCGCGCGCCTCGTCCGCGTCGGCGCTGTTGTCGACCGCAACCACCTGCAGCGGCTGCGATGACGCAGCGCGAGCGGTTCTAATGGCATCGATCGCAAGCGACGCCGAACGATAGTTGATGAGCAGGAGCGAGCGCTTCATCTGCTGGCAGCCGCGGTGACTTCCGCTTCCGACGGCTGCAACGACCAGGTGTGATCGAGCGAGATCAGTCCGACCTCGAAGCGCTCGGCGGTGATCGAGAAAGCACGGCGCAGATCGCGCCGGTCAAACACGGTGATGGCTGCCTCGTCGCCGGCGAACGCGATGATCGAATATTCGCCGCGGTTCAGCGGAACGTTTCTGAGCTGCGCCACGAGCTCGTACTCATTGCGGCCCGAGGGCGGCGTCTCTCCGTCCGCATGCGTCCCGACCGCGAAGCATTGCAGGTCATCGGCGGAACGATGCACGCCCACGATCACATGCACCGGCTGCGATGCGACCTCGGAATGAATGCGTAGCTTCACGTGAATGTCCTCGCCGCGCTCGAAGACGTCCCGAGGACGGCCGGTGCGATCGCAGATGACCAAATCGCGGATTCGCACCGGAGACGGCGGGCGCTCATGTTCAGGCTCTCCTTCGCTCGCCGGACGATCGCGGTCGCGCTGCAGAAGAAAGGTCTCGTACTCGTGCACCACGTCGAGCGACGGTCCGAAACGCATCACGCGGCCATGATCGAGCCAAAGCGTGCGGCGGCAGATAGTGCTGACGTGATAGAGGCCATGCGAACAGAAGAGGATGGTTTTCCCCTCTTCCTGAAACTCCCGGATCTTGTCGACGCACTTTTTCTGAAAGTGGCCGTCGCCGACGGCGAGCGCTTCATCGATGACGAGGATGTCAGGCGCGACATTGACGGCAACCGAAAACGCGAGCCGCATGTACATCCCCGAGGAATATGTCTTGACGGGCCGGTCGAGAAACGTGCCGAGCTCGGAGAACTCGAGAATCGCAGGCAGTCTCGCTTTCATCTCGGCCGGTCCCAGGCCGAGGATGGCTGCATTGAGGGAGGCGTTTTCCCGTCCGGTGAATTCGGGATGAAAGCCCGTGCCCAACTCCAGAATCGAGGCAATGCTTCCCCTCGTCTCGAGAACGCCACTGGTGGGACGCGTGACGCTACACAGAAGCTTGAGAAGCGTGCTCTTTCCCGCGCCGTTCTGGCCGATGATCCCAATCGTCTCTCCTTGTTCGACCTCGAAGCTGACGTCCTGAAGTGCGGGAAACACGGTATGGCGCGGACGGCGGGTGAAGACTTCAATCAGCCGGTCGATCGGACGGCGATAGATATCGTACTGCTTGGTCAGCTCAACGGCCCGAACAGCGGTGGTGGTCATCTCCGACATTGTACGGACGCTGGTGCCAAAGCATCACGAGCAAAAAAAGTGGCGGGCCGGAGCCCGCCACGTTCGTCGATGAATGATGGTTAGTGTCCGCTGGCGCGGCGCCGCGCCGGAACGGCCGGTTCGCCGCCGGTGACCGTCACTGTCGCCGGCAAGTCGACCCCGACCGATCCAACCGCGACATGCACCTTCACGTTATAGGTACCGTCGATAGCGTATCTGTGCAATGGAGCTTTTTCCGTAGAGTGGCTCCCATCACCGAAGTCCCACGAATAGGTGTGCAGCGCACAACCGAAGTCGTAGGAGCCCGAGGAGCTCACGGCGAATGCCACGTCGGCTTTCGCCGAGCAGTTGCCGGAGATCGCATTGCAGCCGTCGCCATAGAAGGAGATATAGACGTTCTCGTTGGGAATCATCAAGCCACATCCGATTACAGGACTACCACTCGATGTGGTGATGCTACGCGTGATCGTCACCGGCGAGCCGCCGTTCGACACAGCCAGCTTGACGTTGAATGTGCCGGGCCCGGCGTACGAATGCGATGGCTGCGCGAGCGTCGAGTGGGCTGAATTGTCGCCGAAGTCCCAATCGTAGGTATGGGTAGCGT
>DATAMS010000439.1:0-5590 GCA_036260495.1 Thermoanaerobaculia bacterium | reverse complement strand
CGAGCCAGATGTCGGCGGGGTGGAGCGGGCGCATCGATTGGATGATCGCGCACATACCGATCGGTATGGCGATCTGCGACACGATGGAAATGTACAGCGGGCTTCGCGTGTCGCCGGTGCCTTGCAATCCGCCGGTGTAGCTGAGCGCGACGGTGATGAAGAAGCCGGAGACGCTGAGGTAGCGGAGGAGTTGCGTGCCGATCGTCGTCACGAGCGGGTCCTTCATCCCGAACACGCCCAACAACACCTCGGGGATCAATAAGAACATCAACCCGATCACGGCCGCGACGCCGAGTCCGATGCGCGAGGCGACGGCGACTCCGTGGCGGGTGCGGTCGGGCCTGTGGGCGCCGAGGTTTTGGCCGGCGATGGTGGCGGAGGCGCCGAGGAGGCCGACCGACGTCCAGGTGATCAGCGAGAACAACTCGGTGTAGCAGACCGCGTACGCCGCTTGCGCCGCGGCGCTGTGTTGCAGCGATCCGATGAAACGCAGCATCAGCACACCGCCGATGTTCATCGCGATTCCCTGCACTCCGGTCGGCAATCCGAATCGAAAAAGCGAGCGGATGATGCTGACGTCGGGCGAGAGGTCCATCCCTCGGCGGAAACGAATGACGGAGTGGGGAGCGAACAGGCGCCATACGCCGTAGGCCGAGACGAGCGTGCTGCTGGCGATCGTCCCGTACGCCGCGCCGATCGTGCCGAGGCGGGGGATGAGAATCACGTTGAAGACGATCGTGAGGACGGTCATCGCTGCGCCGAGGCGGAGCGGCGTCTTGGCGTCGCCAGCGGCGCGGAAGGCGCCACTGAGCATGAAGAACAGCATCATGCCGAAGATGCCAACGAACATGGCCCTCAGAAACGGCAGCGCCTGATGCTGCACCTCGGGCGCGGCTTTGATGAGATCGAGCAGCGTGGGCGCCGCGAAGTAGCCGATCACGCCCATGATCGCGGACATCAGCAGCGCGGTGAGGAAGGCCTGGTAGACGACGCGATTCACTTTCTCCGGCTCGTTCGCGCCGGCGAAGCGGGCCACGAGCACGGCCATGCCCGTGAACAGTGAGCTGATGAAAACGATGACGACGAGGATGACCTGCCAACTGACGCCGATGGCCGCGTTGCCGGTGTAGCCGACGTAATGCCCGACCATGACGTGGTCGATGATGCCCTGCACGCCGGCGATGATGTTCTGCAGCATGGTCGGCCAGGCAAGCCGCCAGACCGCGGGAACGATGGGACCTTCGACGAGCGAGCGATCGAACTGCTGTGCGGGCTTCTGCAAGGGTGGTACTTTCGCACAAAAGCCTTTCACGCGGAGCCGCGGAGATGCGGAGTTAGAACCCCTCCGCGACTCCGCGTCTCCGCGTGAAACGTTCTCTTGCTCGAAAAATAGTAGGCTGAGTTCAATGTCACCCGCACCCTTTCTCACCGCCGCTTGGCACAACCTGGCGATGATCAACTACGAGGTCGAGGCGAGTGTTCTGCAGCCTTACGTTCCGGCGGGGACGAGGCTCGATTCATGGCAGGGGCGATACTTCGCCAGTCTCGTGGGGTTTCAGTTTCTACGCACGAAGGTCCTCGGCATCCCGATTCCGTTTCATCGCAACTTCGAGGAGATCAACCTTCGCTTCTATGTCCGCCGCGAGATCGGCGGAGAGGTGCGGCGCGGCGTCGTCTTCATTCGCGAGGTCGTTCCGCGGCAGGCGATCGCGCTCGTGGCGCGGGCGATGTACAACGAGCCGTATCGCGCGTTGCCGATGCGACACACGATCGCATTGGAGCCAGCATTGAGCGCTTCTTACTCGTGGCGGCTCGGCGGCCGGTGGAATCGCTTCGCGGTTGCGGCGCAGAAACCGGCGGCGCTGCCAGCGGTGGGATCACTCGAGGAGTTCATTACGGAGCACTATTGGGGTTACACACGACAGCGCGACGGATCGACGATCGAATATCAGGTCACTCATCCGCAGTGGCCGGTCTCTGGCGGAGTGGCGGACGTTGATGCGGACTTGCTTGCCTTGTACGGACCGGACATCGCCGCGCATTTTCACACGCCGGCAACGTGTTTCATTGCGCAAGGCTCGGAGATCGCCGTGATGCGGCCGCGGCGCACTGACCAATAACGCAGGCGCTACAATGCGATTCACGATCCGATTCACAACCCGATGAAAACGCATCCGCTGACGCTGATTACCATCGCGTACTTTGTGGAGCTGGCCATCGTCGTGTACCTCACGCGAGCGACGCCGCGCCGTGTTCTTGGGGCGCTTGTGGGAGGAGTGGCGGTCGCGTTTGCGTCGCTGGGCATGGTCGCTTTCTGCGTATCGGTTGGGTGGTGGCGGATGCCAATCGCGTCGACGCCGTTCCTGGCCGCCATGCTCGGCATCGGCATCGTCATTTCGTGCTCGCCACTCTACCTGGTGACTTGGCGGATTGGACGCCGGTTCGGGTTGCGAGGGCTCGTCATTACGACGACGATCGTGACGATCATCGGGATGCCGCGCGACTACTTCATCGCCGCAAAGTTCCCGGAGTGGATGGTCTTCTTGCCGGGCGCCGCTCCCATCGTCGCAGACGGCGTGGCCTACGCCGTGATCATGATTGTGGGACATGCGGTGATGTATCTCGTTGCAGGGCCGTCGCGTGCAGATCCTCTCGCGCGAAGGGTGCACGGGGTCAGGTCTGAAGTGTGAAGCGACGGCCAGCAAGGAGGAGCGTTCCTTCTGCGTCGGGCAGCGCTGCTAACATAGCGAACGCTGTCGCAGTATCAACGCCAATACGACCGGAGAACTTGTGCCCGTTCTTGCTTCGCTGCTGCTGTCCACGCTTTTCGCTCTCAACGCCAAGGCGAAGGTGCCGTCGCCACAAGAACAGATGGCGCGGGAGATGCTCGCGAATTTCAACGGCAGCCGCTTCGTGGCTGCGTCGGCCGACTTCAACGACCAGTTACGTCCGCAGATCACGCCGGCGTTGCTGGCGCGGGTGAAGGATGACATCAACACGAAGGAGGGGACGTTCCAGGCGGTCACCGCGGTGAACCATCTCACCGAGGATGGCTTCCGTGTCGTCGAGTTGACTGCGAAGTTCGAAAAGGGCTCGGTCCTGGTCCGTGTCATGTTCGACATGACCAACAAGATCGGAGCGGTCTACTTCAACCCGATCCTGCCGCCGCTGGTCGACAAAGCACTGGAGACGATGTCGCGCGATCTGCTCGCAAACATCGAAGCGGGGAAGTTCGACGATGCCGGGAAACACTTCGACGACACGATGCGCAAGCAGTTGCCGCCCACGGGTCTCGCCGAGCTGCAAGGCAAGATGCTCACCACGTTCGGGAAGGTCCAGTCCATCACGGAAGTGCGCCAGAGAAACGAACCGAAGTACCGGATCATCGATGTGATTGCGGTCTGCGATCATTCTCCGCTCGCGTTTCGCGTCGCCTTCGACGCCGCCAATCGCATCGCCGCGGTGCACATCTCGCCGAGCGTCATCCAGTAGCGATTTCGTTATCGGTGCGCCACACGCCGCGTGCGCATGGCGCGCACATCGAAGATCGCGCCGCCGATCGTTCGTCCCCACAGCGCGCGCGTTCCGGCGAAGTAGTAGAACGCGAGAATGATGAGAAAGCCGGCCAGGGAGGCGATGGAGATGACGCTCATCGACGGCGGCAGCAGGGGAGAGAGCGCCATTCCCAGCGCGGCGAAGAGCGAGAGATCGATGATCAGTGCCGCCAGTCGCCGGAAAAACGATGACACGGATGAATGCTGCGGCGGGGCGGTTGCGGGTGATTCCTCATCCAACGTCACGGCCTGCAGCTCGATCTCATCGAATCGCATCACACCCTCCCGATCACTGCGCGATCTCTGACTCTTCGCGCCCGATTCCGACTACGTCACGTTGCGCAACGGCAGGTATTTTACGTAAATCTTGTACAAAAGGTCTTTTGGCTGACCGGAATAGCGTTCGGCAAGCTCCTTACTCCGTTTTGCCATCGTGTCGTTCGGATCGTTTTTCAGCACCGCGTCGAACTCACGGATTGCGTCGGGGACGCGCTCTTCCTGCAGGGCGGCGGCGCCGAGGTTGAAATGCGCGCCGACGAGCATGCGGCGGATCGATTGATTTTGCGGATCGGCCTGCAAGAGCGGATCGAGTGTGGCGATCGTCTCCTGATACTTCTGATCGGCGAAGAGCGCCCGCGCTCCTTCCAGTCTTGCTGATTGCTCCGATGCCGCGTCATAGATCGGTTTCACGTCCGGCGGGAGTGGCTTGATTCGCGCCGCGGTGTCGAACGCCTTCTTGGCCGTATCGAAGTCGTGTGCGTCATACGCCGCGCGGCCGGCGGCGATGCTTTCGTCATAAACCTGCGCTGCCGGCCGGCCGTTGATCATTGCCGCGGTCTGCGCCTTTTTGTGCTGCAGGTCGGCGATCATCTCCAGTGCCTTGTCGTGCTGCGGATCGGCCGGCTTCACATCCTGGAGCTTGGCAATGGCCTCATCGTAGCGGCCGCGCTTCGCCAGATTCTGTGCCTGTTGCATCGTCGCTTCGGTGAGCGAGGGATCGTACGCGGGCTTGGCCATGTACTTCGACCAGACGAACCATCCGATGGCTGCGACGACTACGACGGCGGCGATCGTGGCGATGATGCCCATCGATGAGCCGCGTTTTGCGGAAGTCTTGGAAACCTCTGCTTTGGCTTTGACCGGTTTCTTCGCTGCCGCGGCGGCCGGACTGGGATCCGGCGGTTTGAGCGAATCGTAGGACCCGCTCATCGCGATCTCATCATCGTCAAAAATGCCGCGATCGGACGACGGTGCGGGAGAGATGGGCGCTTCGTAGGTACCGCTGGTTCCGCCGGAGACCTTGCTGGACAACTTCTCCAGATAATCGTGTGCGATGAGGTTGCCCGGTTCCAGCTTGAGTGCTTCCGCGAACTTCGCCCGCGCGGTCTCGTTGTCGTGTCCGACCGCCGACTCGCCCGCGGAGATGAGCGCTTCGACTTTGCTTTCGAGCTCGCGTCTCTTGGCCTTCGCATTCTCGATGCGCTGCGAGGCCTCGTCGTTGGTGACGTCGATCAGAAAAATGCGCGACCAGAGATCGATGGCCTGCTGGTAGTCGCCCGACGCTGCCGCGCGGTCACCATCGGCGAGAAACTGCTGGACCTTTCGCTGATCGTCTCCCGATGAAACAGGTGCCGTGGAAAAGTCGAAGCCGCCGGTTCCCGCGGACGGCGTGTCGAATGAGAACCCACCGCTGCCGAATGATGTCGATTCCGGCTCGGGAGGAGCCGGTGCTGTTGGCGTTGGCGCATCGAACGAAAAGGCGTCGAACGAGAGGTCAGGTCCGCTGGATTTTTCTTCTTCGAACGTGAAGCCGAAGTCTGTGGCTTGTGCGGCACCGCGCGCGGCCGGCGCCGGCGGTGGTGCATCGACGACGAACGATGGACTTGGTCCGGAACTGAACGAAGCCGCGGGACTCGACGGGCCCGGCGTCAGCGAATCCAGAACCGGCCTGATATCGGGATGATCGCCATCCAGAGCGCGAGCCTTTTCCAGCTCGGCGCGCGCGGCGGATGCATTTCCCTGGCGCGCGAAGCCTT
>DATAMS010000411.1:0-8927 GCA_036260495.1 Thermoanaerobaculia bacterium | reverse complement strand
ACGATCCGATCGCAGAAAGCCTTCGCTTGTTCACGGTCGTGGGTGATCAGCAGGACGCCGAGGGATTGTTGTTTGCGGAGAGCGTCGAGGCGTTCCAGCCAGGACCATTTTACGGGGGCGTCGAGCATTGATGTGGGCTCGTCGGCGATGATCAGGTGGGGGTGGGCGATCAGGGCGCGGGCCAGGGCTACGCGCTGGCGTTCTCCGCCGGAGAGGGTGTCGACGTCGCGGTCAGCGTAGGTTTCGGGAGGCGTGAGGCCGGCTTCGGCGAGGGCGGCGATGACGGCGGTTGCTCGCGTATCGCGATCGATGCCGGCGAGGCGGAGCGGCTCGGCGACGATTGTTTTTACGCGTTGATGCCAGGGGAGCGCCGAGAACGGGTCCTGAAAAATGAGATGGGCTTGGCGGAGGTGATTGCGGAGCGCGCGGCCGTGCAACGCAGCGAGGTCGCGTCCCATCAATTGCACCGATCCTCGGGCCGGTTGCAGAAGTCGCAGCGCGAGGCGGGCAACCGTCGTCTTTCCGGCGCCGCTTGGTCCAACGAGGCCGACGGATTCACCGGCGTGGACTTGAAGCGAGACGTTCTTCAGACCTGCACCCGTCGAGTAGGTGAAATCGACCGCGGAGAGATCGAGAACGACGGCCGGATCGATTGGGCGAGCGATCGGATTTCGCGGGCGCGGACGCGCTGCTGCGGCGAGCGTCTTTCCGGCCGCGCTGCTGGGAGCGGCGAGGATCGCGAACGGGGAGCCACTTTCGGCGATTTGACCGCGGTCGAGGATGGCCAGGCGGTCGCAGTGGCGTTCGAGCAGCGCGAGATCGTGCGAGATCAGCAGCAGCGCCATCCTTCGCTCGCGGCAGAGGTGCGTGAGCAGATCGAGAATCTCGCGTGCGCGGTCGCCGTCGAGGCCCGACGTCGCCTCGTCCGCCAGCAGCACGCGTGGCTGGCGGCAGAGCACCATCGCGATCACTACGCGCTGGCGCATCCCGCCGGAGAGCTCGTGCGGATAGGCTTTCTTCAAATCGTGCGACAGACCCACTGACGTCAGCGCGGCAGAGATCCGGGGCTCGATCGACTGACGATCGCCGTCCATGCGCGCGACCTCGCGAAGTTGCGAGCCGATGGTGCGCACCGGATTGAGCGACTGCATCGCCGCTTGCGAGATCCAGGCGATCGCTTTCCCTCGTTGCTGCCGGCGCTCCCGCTCCGGCATCCGCAGCAACTCGCGTCCGGCAAGCCACACGCCGCCGCGATGAATCTCAGCGTGCGGAACCAATCCGAGGACGGTCTGCACCAGCGTTGTTTTTCCGGCGCCAGAAACTCCCACGAGGCCGAGGACTTCGCCTTCGTCGAGATGCAAGTCGACGCCTCGCAGGATGGTGCGCCCGAGATAACCGACTTCAAGATCGCGGATCTGAAACAGGTATGCGGAATCTGGCTCGGGACAAGTCCCCCTCGGAATCATCGCCGCCCGCAACGCCGCGCCCCTCGGCCTCCCGACTCCGAGCAGAGCGAAGCCGGTGATGAGCAGTCCAATGCCGAGTCCCGGCGGGAGCGCCCACCAGAGCCAGTCGTTGCCGAGGAAAACGGCACGGGCATTGGCGTAATAGAGCGTGCCGCCCCAGCTCACCCATTGTGAATCGCCCAGCCCGAGAAATGAAAGGCCGCTTTCCATGAGCACGGCCTGATGCGCGAGCCGTGCGAATTGCGCCAGAATCATAGGCCATAAGACAGGGATGACGTGACGGATCAGGATGCTGGTTTCGGTCGCGCCCATTGCGCGTTCTGCCACGACAAAATCGGCATCACGCAAGGCCGCTGCCTGTGGCTGGAGCTCGCGCGCGCAACGCGCCCAGGAGCTGAAGATCAGGACGGCGATCAGCAGCGGCCGGCTTGCGCCCGCATAAAATGCAACGACAAGAACCAGCGGCAGCGTGGGCAGCGTAAGAAAGAAATCGACGAGCCGCATTGCGGCAAAATCCCATCGTCCTCTGCGATAGCCGGCGCCGGCGCCGATCAACGTGCCAAGCAATGTCGCGCCGATCGCCGCTAATAGCGCAATGACCACCGAATGCCGCGCGCCATAAAGCCAGACACTCAATAAATCCTGGCCCATGTCGTCGGTGCCGAGCCAGTGATGAAGCGAAGGGGTTTGGAACGGAGCCGCGGTCCAGGCGTTTGGGTCGTAAGGAGCGAGCAAAGGGCCGGCAATGGCCACGGCAACCATCAGCGCAACGAGCAGCGCACCGACGCGGCGCGGACCTCGCCCTTCGCTCATGCGGCCGAGTCCAATTCGGTGCGTAATCGGGGGTCGAGCCGGACCTGCAGAATGTCGGCTGCAATGTTCGCCAGTACTACGGAAAAGACGAGCAGAAGGAACACGCCTTGGACGAGCGGGAAGTCGAGCGCGAGGATGCCTTCGTACAACAGCAGGCCGAGTCCAGGATAGGCAAATACCGTTTCGACGATGACGGTGCCGCCGAGGAGGACGCCAAAGCTCATGGCGAACTGGTTGATGAGTGGACGAAGCGCAATCGGCGCGGCTTGTCTCAACAAAACGCGCAAAGGGGTTGCGCCGTGGGATCGGGCTAACGCGACGTAACCCTCGCCGAGTGCGTCCTCCAACGCCGCGCGTGCCACAAGAAATACGGCCGGGATGTATCCGAGAGTCAGCGTCGCAATGGGCAATACGGAGTGTTTGAAGACACCGCTCAACGTAAGTCCTTCTTCGAGCGATGCTGCGCCGTGTGTGGGAAGCCACCGCAGCTTGACGGCGAAGAACGCGATGGCAACCATTCCTACCCAAAATGAGGGGAGTGAGCCGGAAAACACGGCGGTACACATCAGCGCGGACGCCGTGCGTGCGCGCTCAACCCAGTGAAAGAGGCAAGCGAGGCTGAAGCCGATTACGAAGGCCAGGATAATCGAGACGCCGACCAGGAGCAGCGTCCACGGCAGTCTTGCGGCGATCACCTTCAACACAGGCTTGCCGTGCGCGAGCGAGGTTCCGAGATCGAGGCGGGCGATGTTGCTGAGATAGCGGCGATACTGTTCGAGCAAAGGGCGATCCAGACCGAATTGCGCCAACATTGCGGTTCGTTGTGTGCTGGTGAGCCGGCCGGCATCATCACCAATCAGGAAGTCGACGGGATCGCCCGGCAGCAGGCGTGGCAGTAGGAAATTCGCCGTTGCGCCCAGCCAGAGGACGACGATGTAACCGGCAATGCGTGCGGTTCGGGTCATGGTTTCGCCCACGCGGGAACGCCGTCGCGAAACTCGATGAGCGACCACTTATGAAACACGCCGAGGCCGGGTATGGCCCTCCAGCCCGCATAAACATCCGGCCGGTACGCATAGTGAGATTTTGGGTAATACAACATGATCGCGACGGGCGCCTTGCTGTGCAATTCCTGCAGCGCGAAGCCCGCTTGCATGCGCGCTTCGACGGTCGAGGCAATGCGCCAATTATTGATGAGCGCATCCAGTTCAGGGTATGACTTTCCTTCGTGCCAGAGGTAGCCGTACATGACCGATTGCATCAATTGATCGGGGTCAGCCAGATTGTGCGGTGTGACGTCGTCGATCAGTAAATCGAATTGGCGTGTCGTGTAGAGGGCGCGAGCGCGCGCCGGATCGACAACGCCGGCTTCGATATCGAATCCGACCGCTTTCAACTGGCGGGCGACAACCTGCGCGGCGCGCTGATGGAGCGGCTCGCTGCTGGAGACCTTCAGACTGAAACGGATTGGCGCTCCGTGCGGATCTTCGCGCAGCCCATCTCCGTTTCGATCGCGAAAACCCATCGCATCGAAAATCGCCGCGGCGGCCCGAGGATCGTCACTTGGCTGGCGCAGGCCGGGTTTCGTCCAGGGACTGGTAAGAGCAGGAAACGGCCCCACAACGCCTTGCCCCAATACCACGCGCTGCAAGACCTCGCCCGGGCGGATTGCAAGTGAGATCGCGCGGCGAAACTCCGGATCGGAAAATGGCGCGCGATCGAAATTGACGCGCAGCTCGATGCCGAAGACCGGACTGTTGCCGCCCGCGGTCACGGCGACGTCTTTACGATGCGCGAGGGGCTCGACCAGTTCGGCCGGAACTGGCGCGGCAACCGCGTCCAGTTCCCCTGCGCACAATGCGGCGAAGGCCGTGGCGGGATTGCGGATAAACGAGATGAAAATGCTTGCCACGCGAGGCGTGCCGCCGAAATAGCCGCGATTGGCTTCGAGCCGCAGAAATCGTCCGGCTTCCAATTGCGAAACGCGATACGGACCCGTCCCGACGAGGGGCCCGTGATAGAGGTGAGGCTCCTTTACAGACCGCCAGAGATGCTCGGGCAGGATGACAAGGTCTGCGGCGGTAACGAGGTCGAACATCGGACAGGGGCGCTCGCAACCGATGCGCAATGACAGGCGATCGATCGGCTCGATTGTCGTCAGTTTCGGTGTATCGCTGACGTGATGGGTCCAGCGATTCGGCGTTCCGTCGCGGTAATAACGCAGCGTGAATACGACATCATTTGCGGTAAATGGCACACCGTCGTGCCAGTGCACGCCATCGCGCAACTGAATGCGCCACGCCTTCCCATCATTTCCCTCGGGCACAATGGCAGTCGCAAGCCATGGTTTTGCGTTGCCGAGGTAAGGAGAAGGTGCGGCCAGTTTGTCGTATACAAGCTCAAGCAACGTCTCCGGCAAGCCAGGCGTGTAGGGAGTCAGATTGGTGACTTCATACGCGACCGCAACGCGCAACGGCGCCGCGAAACCTTGTAGCGCCAGGCAGGCGATAAGGCCGGTGCCGGCTGCTACGCGGAGCGAACGCAAACGACCTTAAAACCCCGCCGTGAGATTGATGCTCAGCGAGCGGCCCGGCTCGAGAACGGGATTGGTAAAGGTTCTGGGAAATCCGAGGGACTCTTTGGTCACGGGGCTACGGTAGGCCTTATTGGTGAGATTGTCGATGCCGGCGGTGAGCCGGTACGCCTTTAGCCACGGCTGGTAGCGGCCGAGGTCGAGGCCACCGTAGATGCTGAAAACTTCGTAGCCATCCGTGGGCCGCTCCTGCGTTGGATTAATGCGCGTCTTATCGTCCGACCAGCGCGCCGTGAGCTCGAGCCAACTGGAGGCGACTTGGAAATTGCGGCGCACGCCAATGAGTCCATTGAGCGGTGGGACATAAGAGAGCGGCACGCCGGTAATCGTATTGGTGGCGCGAACGTCTGCGGCGTTGAAACGCCAGGCGGTGCTCGGCGACATCTGGTATGTGCCGTCGAGCTCCCATCCTTCCACTCTCGATTTGCCGAAATTCACGGCGACGCGCGTCGTCGGATTGAGGAATTGGAACTGGATCAGATCCTTGTAGTCGCTCCGAAACGTAGTCAGGTTTACGTTGACGGCCTGCAATCGCAAACGCGCGCCGAGCTCGTAATTGACGCTCGATTCCGGCTTCAGGTCGGCATTGGGCAGACTGTTGAGGGCGCCGACGATTCCGGAGCCTGATTTATCGCTTGTGGTGGGCGCGCGAAACGCCGTGCTGATGTTGCCGACGAAATGCAGTGTTGGCAATGGCCGGAAAATAAGGCCGCCGCTGCCGGTGAGTGCGGTGTCTCGCGCGGTGAGGTTGCGGGCAAACGCGGCGGTAAGCTCGGGGGATTCGCCGAGCGCCGGCGTGGAGCTGAGTTTCGTCTCGACGAAGTCATACCGGCCGCCGAGCGAGACGGTCCATTGTGACGTTGGATCGTAGTCGTAATGAGCCAATGCGCCGACATCGGTTTGCGACGCGTCACGGACACGCTTGGCGCGCGGATCAAAAAACTTCAGGGTGCCGGTCTTGCTGACGATCCGGTCATCATCCTCGAAGCTCGGCGCGTCCTCGTTGTAGAAGTCGACGCCATAAGAAAGCACGTTGTTGCCGATGATCGAGCGGGCCAGTAATTTGCCGCCGGTCTCTGTCGGACCGATGACCCACGTATTGCGCGTATCGACGTCGCCATTCGATGCCGAGTGGTTCTCACTGCGAAGAATGCTCGAAAGGACTCGCACATACAGCGAGGCGTCGATATCCTGCAACCACGGCGCGGCCTGGCTTTCGGTGAAGCCGGCACGAACCATGCGCTCGCGGAGAGGGTCCTCGCGTGTGATGACGAGCGGCGCGCCCGGAGCGTTGGCGCGGCCGGCGTCGTCCGAAAAGATTTTGCCAATGAGCTCGAAACGCTTGGTCGGGCTGGGCGAATAGCCCACCCGCGCGTTGAAGCCGCGCGCGGCGAAGTCGCTATTCAGCACTTCGCCGTCGGGCGTGTGAAAGTTGTCGGCCTTGCGGTAGTTGCCGGAGAGCAGCATGTCGAAACCGTTGCCAATGCCCTGCAACTCGAGCCGCGCCGCGCCCATGTTGTTGGTGCTTGAGTAGCCGAGCGAGTAGAGCCGCGGCGTGAGCGAGAAATGCGGTTGTGCAGGGTCGCCCGCCGCACGCCGCGTGATGACATTGACCAGGCCGTTCATCGCATCCGAGCCGTAAAGCGCAGCAGCCGGACCGCGGATGATCTCGATACGCTCGATCTCGTTCGGATCGAGCAGGCTGTATTCGAGGAAATTGCGGCCGCGGAAGCGATCGCCGTCGATGAAGAGCACGATGCGCGCGTCGTTGGAGCTGAGGCCGCGCACGACGATCTGGCCATCGAGGCCGCCAGAGCGTTGCAGGGAGATTCCGGGCGCGTCGTCAAGCATCGTCTGCACGTTCGACAGCGGCCGTGCGTGAAGGTCTTTCGAATCCATCACTGTCAAGGACTGCGGCGTGGCATCGACGGGGCGCTCGAAGCGCTCGCCGGTCACGGTGATCTGCTCGGCGACAGGGACGACAGGGGGCGCGGCCGGCTTCTTGTCGTCGTCCGGTTTGGCGTCTTTCTTTGCTTCCGTGGTGGGAGGCTTCTCGCTTGCGGTGGGCGCAGTCGTTTGTCCGAAGGCGGCACCAACGGAGAGCGCTGCAACGAAAAGCATCAACAGACTGGTGCTTTGAATGCGAGTCACCTGTGACATGCAATGCCTCCCCGTTGAAACTACCGGAACTGCGAGTCTTTCAGGAAAAGTTGTGGACTGCCTGCGTGACGGCCATCTATTGCTGAGTGGGAGCCATGTTACCGGAAGTGTCAAGATTCCGGAGCAACGTCAGCTTGGCTTCGTCCGCTACTCCTGTGTAGATGCCTTCCCGGGTCGCCAGATCGTGCAACTGGCTTCTGCGTCTTCCGTCCAGCGAGCGGAAAAGCGGCTCCAGAGTTTCGATCGGATAACTGAAAAGGCGGCTGATGCAGCGCGATGTGTAGTCGATATCGGCGTTTGCCATGATCTCCGCGAACTCTTCGAAGCTGGCGAGAATCAGAAAGTTGAGTGCGTACTCGATTCCGGGGTTGGAACGGCCGAGATCGGGATCAACCTGGAAAATGTAGATCCAGTGAATCGAAGCGGGATGAACGCTGTCGAGTGTTTTCTGAACGTAGAGTTGCTGCGTGCCCGTGACGTTGATGTCGTTGATGAAAAGGACGGCTTTGCCCTCGAAATCGGCCGCGTCTGGCCGCGGCGCTCCGGCTCCCTCATGCAGCCGATGCCGGTTTCTGATGCGGGCGGCGATGTCGGAACTGCTGTAGTCCTCGCCAAGAAGATGGGCATTGCTCGGGGCCATGGGAAGGGCATAGCGCAGTTCAACGAACCGCAGTGATTGGCGCGGAGAAATGCGTTCGCACAACGCAGGAAACATCTGCTGGGCCAGCAGATTGGCGCCCGCGGGAATGGCGTACAGCGGCGGCGCCGTGATCACCCACTCGCTGATTTCAGGCTGGCTCGCGATGATCCTCCCGGCGACAGGAATCAGCAGATCCGCGTAGAACCGCACGCTCTCGCGGACTCCCAGCTTCATCGAAGGATAGTGCGCGAAGAGCGGATCTTGTGGATTGAGAACCGGGCTCGTAATGGTATGCAGAGCCGAGGGTTGCTCCGATGACTTGACTACGCTCATGGCTGGGTGTTTCCGGCGAGCGCGACAATACACCAGCTATCAATGAGGATCGATTCGCCTTCAGCTTTTTCCGAGCACGTGCTCGACCACCGCGCGCCACTTCTCGGGCATCGACAGCTCGTCGGCTCGATAAGTTTTCGAGGCGTTGCCATCAGCGATCGTGATGTCGTACTGGTAGACGTCGGCGGCGCCGGCGGTGCGATGCGGCGGTGCCGGCTGATCAGGGAACGCGGCGCTCCTGATCAGCCGGTGCAGTACATCCGCTTTCTCGCGCGGCAGCGTGGACGTATCGACTTCGGCGTGTGCACCGATGTTTGCCAATCCGCCCGAGCGCTGCACCGAGATCTTCATCCCTTCGATTTCCTCGGCTGCGGTTTGATTGGAAGCGGAACGTACGCCGGTTCAGTCGACGCTGACACCGATGAAGCCGGAGTCGCCTTGATCGCGATCATGGCCGAGCCGGCGATGATCTGTTTCGCCACGTTGACGCCCACGCTCTTCCAGCCTTCGCCCACCGCGATCTGCTCTGCTTTTCCCACTCCGTAAAGCTCCCCAGCCGTTTCGTACGTGGCATTGGCGGCGTCGGCGAATTGGGCCGTCTCCCCGAGCTTGTTTGTGAACGCGGTGTACCAGATCTTGCCAGCCTTTTCCCAGGCGTTGCCGCCGAGGGCGATGGCGACGTTGTAGAAGGCCTTGTTGGGAATGCCGGAGTTGATGTGGACGCCGCCGTTGTCCTGATCCGTGTCGGCGTAATGGCTCATGTTGGCCGGCTGTGGATCGCGACCGAGAGTCTTCGGATCGTTGTACGGACGAAACGTAGGTCGGACTCTCTAGCGAGGCTCTGCCTCAAACCGACGAGATGTAAGCAAAGCTTTTCAAGGGGAGTGACTCCAGCGGAACGACGGAAGCGGCGCCGAGGCGC
>DATAMS010000410.1:0-2683 GCA_036260495.1 Thermoanaerobaculia bacterium | reverse complement strand
TGCTTCATGGGGAGATGATACGAGCAGTGGCGCAAGGAGGTTCCCTGCCTTGGGTCGTCCGGCAGAGCTTGGCATGATTGACGCAAAGGGCGGTCATTCCGTTGTAATCTCTACAACTTTTCGGAGGCTGTATGGAACAGTCCAGTCGGATTCTTCAGATTGAGCGCCTGGAGATCAAAGCCGTCGTGATCGAGTTCATGATCTTCACGGGCGCTGCGATGGCACTGGCGGTCGGCTTCGTCTCCCACCTTTCCATCTTCTTGTGGATTCCATTCAATGTGTTGATGGCGATCGGTCTTGCTGCTCTGGGCTTTGTGTTGATACCGCTCCAGAGCCTGCTGACCCGAGGTCAGGGTGCACGGACGCTGGCGCCATCGATCCGGATTGCGTGGTGTGTCGTCAGCGCGGTCGTCTACCTCGCGATCTCGAGCCAGATGCAGTAGGCAATCGGCCTGCGGCGCCCGCCTCGGCGCTACGTTAGACTTCCCGCTTGCGCATCAAGTTGATCTACAACCCGATGGCGGGCCGCGGGCGCGCGTCGCGGCATCACGCCGAGGCGGAGCGGTATCTGCGGGAGCTGGGCGCTGATATTGATGTTCACGCCAGCACGAGCCCGGCGGACATGACCCAAGCCGCGGCGGACGCATCGCACGGCAACTTTGAGCGCGTCGTCGTTTGCGGCGGTGACGGAACGCTTCACCTCTCCGTTCGCGAATTCGATCTCGCCAACGGCACGCTGGCGTTGATTCCGCTCGGTTCCGGCAACGATTTCGCGAAAGTCCTCGACATCCCGCGCGATCTGCGCGCCGCGTGCGAGCTGGCGTTGCGCGGACGCGTGCGCGAGGTCGACGTCGCCGTCGCCAACGGTATCCGCTACCTCGGCGTCGCAGGACTCGGCTTCGATTCGGAGGTGGCGCGTTACGCGAACGAGAGCGTGAAGTTCCTTCGTGGCTCGCTCGTCTACCTCTACGCCATCCTTCGCGTTCTGCCGCGCTTTACGCCGCATCGCGTGACCATCGACGGCAACCGTCACGAAGAGATCATGTTCGCCTGCGCCGGCAACTCGCGGCAATACGGCGGCGGGATCCGGATCACGCCCGACGCAAAGATCGACGATGGCCAGCTCGACCTCTGCATCGTTCATCGCACATCGCGCATGCAACTGCTCAAGACACTGCCGAAGGCGTACACAGGCGCTCACGTGAAAAGCCCGTTCGTCGAGATGAGCCGCGGAACAGTGTTCTCGTTCGACTCGGAGCGGCCGATGGATGTCTATGCCGATGGCGAACGGATCACCGCAACGCCGGTGAGGTTTGAGCTGGCGGACGAGCGGCTGCGAATCGTCGCGCCTTGACCGTCTGTGCCACACAACAACCGCACGAAGTCAGCCTCGCGCCGGCTTGCCGAACGGCGATTCAGACGGTTACCCAATCGAACGCGCCGGTCTCCGGATCGATGATCATCGCTTCGCCGGTCTCGTACCAGGCCGGCAATACCGTGACGGTTGCCGCGCCCGGAAGGACGAGCTTGTGGTGAAAGTGGCCGAAGACGACGTGGGTGAAACCTTCGGCGGCGCGCGTACGGCCGTACGCTTCCATCCGCTCGGTCGGGAGACGCGTCTTGTGTTTGAAGTTGGTGCCGGAGAGGCGCGCTTCGACGGTGTCGACGAAATTGCGCGCAAGGCGCTTGGGGATGAGTTTGAGTGAATGTCGTGAAACGGCGTTCTTCGATGCGAAGCGCCAGAAGCGATACGGCAGGTCGCGGTCATTGATCATGTCGCCGTGGACGATCAGGTATTTCCGGTCGCCTGCCGGAATCGCGAACTCCATCCCCACATCGGTCACCGCCCGCTCGGCGAACGAGCCGCGCAGGAAGAAATCGCGATTGCCTTCGACGTAGTGGACCGCGATTCCGCCGTCGCGCAACTGCTGCAATCGATCGAAGACCGCTTTCACGGAGGACGTGTAGAACTTCGGATCGGCGATGAGGTAGTGAAAGAGATCGCCGTTGAGGTAGAGCGCCTTCGGCTTCAACGCCACGAGCCGGTCGAGCCACGTGACAATCGGTTTCTCGCTTCCATCCGACAGTCCGATGTGTGAATCGCCGATGACGAAGATTTGTCCTGCTGCGGTCAAACGGAGAGCTCCTCGATCACGCGCTGCAGTTCGGCGTGGGTTGCTTCATCGAAGGCGCAGAAGATCACTCGCTGCAGCGAGCGAGCTTGTGGCCGGAAGTCCACTGCCGTTGCCACCAGCACGCGCGCGCAACGTCCGCGCTCGAAACCGAAGGACGATGGAATGGGCGGCAGGGCAACCGATGCAATGGCCAGCTCCTCGCCGCGCTTCAGTGCCGCCCAGATCGCGCTGCGAAGCTTGGCGTCTTCGTTCCCGTCGCCCTGCCGCGGCACGATCGCGTGGATGACGAACTTGCACAGCACGTTGCCGCCGCTCGACACGAAGGCTTCTCCGACAGGAACGGCGCCGACCCCGGCGGTTGGTTTGCTGGCCAGGGCGGGATTGATGATCGCGTCGACTTTGAGCGAGGAAACGTCAGCGCGGAGAAGGTCGATATCCATGGCTAGATTGCGGTGTTCAGTTTCGCGCGCGGATCCTCACCGTACGCGGCGTCGATGGTGTCGGCCGCAGCCAATACCTCGGCCGCGGTGCTCTTCGGCGCAGTGATC
>DATAMS010000399.1:0-3383 GCA_036260495.1 Thermoanaerobaculia bacterium | reverse complement strand
TGCCACGCGCGACGAGCTCGTTGCGGCGCTCAACGTGCCGTTGTCCGATGATGGCGAAGAGCCGGCGGGCGTGCTCGATGCGCTCGTGCGCGGCGCCGATCGCGGTCTCATCGCCTGCGCTGGACCGCGCTACTTCGGTTTCGTCATCGGAGGGAGTCTGCCGGTTGCTCTCGCCGCCGACTGGATGACTTCGACGTGGGATCAGAATGCGGGCATCTATGCGACCTCGCCCGCGGCATCGGTCGTCGAAGATGTCGCGCGCGAATGGCTGCTCGAGTTGTTCGATCTGCCGCGCACCGCCAGCGTCGGCTTCGTGACGGGCGGACAGATGGCGAACTTCACGGCGCTGGCCGCGGCCCGCCATGGCGTGTTGCGGCGGATCGGCTGGAATGTCGAGGAGGAAGGTTTGGCTGGCGCGCCGCCTGTGCATCTCGTCGTCAGTGCTGCCTCACACATCACGATTCATTCATCGATGCGCATGCTGGGATTCGGTACGCGCTCGCTGCACAAGGTCGATGCCGACGATCAAGGGCGGATGCGCGCCGATTCACTGCGCGAAGTTCTGGCGACGCTCGATGGCCCAATCATCGTCTGTGCGCAGGCGGGCAACGTGAACAGCGGCGCCGTCGATCCGTTGCGTGCAATCGCATTGATTGCGCGTGAACGGAACGCGTGGCTTCACGTCGACGGCGCGTTTGGTTTGTGGGGCCGGGCTACACCTTCGAAGCGGGGGCTGCTCGAGGGTTGCGAGTGGGCGGATTCATGGGCGAACGACGCGCACAAGTGGCTCAATGTTCCCTACGACAGCGGCATCGTCATCGTTCGCGATTCGGCGTCACATCGCGCGGCCATGACGGTCTCGGCGGAGTATCTGGAACAGACCAACGGCGTCGAGCGCGACAACTTCGACTGGGTCCCCGAGTTCTCCCGCCGCGCGCGCGGCTTCGCGATTTACGCAGCCATTCGCACGCTCGGCAAGCGCGGAATCGCCGCGATGGTGGAGGGATGTTGCGAACGCGCGGTGCAGTTCGCGGAGTTGCTCGGCCGCGATGCGCGCGTGGCCATCCTCAACGACGTCGTTCTCAATCAGGTCCTCGTCCGCTTCGGCGACAGCGATGAGCTCACGCGCGACGTCATCAGCCGCGTGCAAAAAGAAGGTACCTGCTGGCTGGCCGGGACGACGTGGCAGGAGAAAGCGGCAATGCGAATCTCGGTCTCGAACTGGTCGACGACTGCGGAGGATGTGGAGAAGTCGGCGGCTGCAGTTCTGCGCTGTATTTGAGCAGCGATGGAGAGGGGTCAGACCCGAAGTGGAAGTGACAAGAAGTGACAGGTCCTGGAAGGGAGCACAATTTTCGTCACTTCCACTTCGGGTCTGACCCCTTCCACAATGAGTAGAAACGGACGGTGATCGGCGTGTCCGTTACACCGTCACGCCACCTGCGCGATCGGATCGCTGGCTCAGGCGTCCTTCATTACCTTTGCCACTCGTGCGAGGAGCACGCTGTTCGTCACCGGCTTACGAATGAAGTCAGCCGCTCCAACCTCGAACGCGCGGATCTCGACATCTTCGCCGGGCAGACCGGAAATGAAAACGGCCGGCACATTGACGCCGTTCTCGTGCATCGCCTGCAGCAGCGAATGGCCATCGATGTAGGGGAGATCGACGTCGATGAGGAGAAGATCGACCTTGTCTCGCCCGACCAGCATCATCGCCTCGGCGCCATCCTTTGCCACGACGACCGAGTAGCCGGCGCTTTTCAGGACGGCTTTCGTGAGCTCGCGGCTCAGCGCGTTGTCTTCGACGACCAGCACCGTCCTCTTGCTCTCGACGTCACTGCTCACCGGCGCGCCACGCTTGGCGCGCAGTTGGACGATCTCGCGCTGGAGCGCCTTCGTTTCTGAGTCAGGCTCGATGCTCAGCTCCCGTTTCAGCACCTTCGCGCAGTGCTCGTACTGCTGCAACGCTTCGACGAGGTCGCCGCTCTGCAGATAGAGCCGCATCAGAGTGCGATGCATTGGCTCCTGAAGAATGTCGAGCCGTAGTGAACGTTGCGCGGTGGCGATGGCCTCGTCCAGTCGTCCGCTTCTGGACTGCAACTCGACCATCTGCGCATGGGCGCGAAGTGCGAGACGGTGAAGACGGTCGCGCTCTCCGATGACGAACTGATCGAACCGCTCTTCATTAATGTAGAAGCCGTCGAGGAAGTCGCCGCGATAGAGGTCGATGGCCTGCGCAATCCCGGCCTCGGTGCCGGTCGCAATCAGTGCTTCCATCTCGGCGGCATCACAAGTAACGGATGAGTCAAGGCTGAGGAGATCGCCGTCCTCGATAAGCGTCTTCTGTTTCGGAGCGATCTGCGACAGCTCCTTGCGAACGGTCGACAGCGTCTGCCGGAGGCTCTGCCGGGCCTGGTCCGGCCCGGTGCTCGACCAGAGCAGACCGGCCAGTTTCTCGCGCGACACATGCTGGCCCGGCTTGACGGCGAGATACGCCAGCAAAGCCTGCGATTTCTTCGCCCCGATCGTGGCAAGCGCGCCATCGGCAGAGCGGATCAAAAAATCACCCAGCAGCTCCAATCGGAGAGAAGTCATGTCGTGAGCGGCAATTATCTCAGCAAGTTGAGGAAAAGTGTTTCGACTTTCATCGCCGCTTCCCGTACTCTCCGAAAAAGGGAGGTCGGCGGATGACAGAGATGGCTTCGGTTGGCGATGAGATGCGGGAGCTGATCCGGCTGCAGAGCTGGAATCAGTTACGCGAACGGCTGACTGACCTGCATCCGTCCGACGTCGCCGATCTGATCATCGCCCTGCCTCGGGAAGAGGAGGGCTTCGTTTTCCGCGTTCTTCCGCGCGACGAAGCGGGCGAGGTGTTCTCGCATCTGCCGCCCGATCACCAGGAAGGTCTAATCGAGTCGCTGAGCAACGAGCAGGTGCGCAACGTGCTCGCCGAGATGAACCCGGACGACCGCACACGTCTGCTCGAAGAGATGCCGGCGGTCGTGACGCGGCGTCTTCTTACTGCGCTCTCGCCCGACGATCTGAAAAGCGCGCGATGGCTCCTCGGCTACCCCGAAGACACCGCCGGCCGCTACATGACACCGGCGTACGTCACGATTCAACCAGGGATGTCTGCCCGCGAAGCGCTCGATCACATCCGCGCCACCGGTTCGGGCAAGGAAACCGTCAACGTCGTCTACATCGTCGACCGCGATGGCCGTCTCGTTGAAGACATCCGGCTCAGTTCTCTCGTGCTTGCGGATCCTTCGACGAAAGTGACGGACATCGACGATCCGCCGCTCGTGAAGATGAACGCCACGGATGACCGCGAAGAAGTTCTGAAAGCATTCGAGAAATACGACCGGCTCGCGCTACCCGTGACC
>DATAMS010000387.1:0-10591 GCA_036260495.1 Thermoanaerobaculia bacterium | reverse complement strand
TGGGAGTAGAACCAGAACATGTGCTGGAAGAGGAGCGGATCGCCGCCGAGGGCAGGATCGAAGATGCCGACGTGGACGACGCGCTCGAACATCAGCATGACCAGCGTGATGGCGAGCACCGGCGTGGCCAGAAGCTGGACGACGCTCGTGGCGTAAAGCGCCCAGACGAACAGCGGCAGGCGATACCACGTCATCCCCGGAGCGCGCATGCGGTGAATGGTGACGAGGAAGTTGAGGCCGGTCAGGATCGACGAGAAGCCAACGATGAACGCCGCGAACGTGACGCCGAAGACGTGCGTGTTCGAGTACTGCGTCGAGAAGGGCGTGTAGAACGTCCATCCCGTGTCGACGCCGCCGGTGATGATGATGTACAGCCCCATCACCGCCGCGATGATGTAGAGGTACCAACTCAGCAGGTTGATCTTCGGGAAGGCCAGATCCTTCGCGCCGAGCATCAGCGGCAAGAGGAAATTGCCGAGCACGGCGGGGATCGCGGGAATCAGGAAGAAGAAGATCATCACGATGCCGTGCAGCGTGAAGAACTTGTTGTATGTGTCGCTGGTGAGCAGATCACCTTCGGGCGTCAGCAGCTCGATACGCATGACCACCGCGAAGAAACCTCCGAGCATGAAGAGCGCGGTGACCGAGAAGAGATAGAGGATAGCGATCCGCTTGTGGTCCTTGGTCAGGAGCCAGGAGAGCGCGCCGTAGTCGTGCGTGATGTAGTTGCGCGTCGCTTCCGGCTCGACGAAGCGGACGTCGTGAAGGGTCAATGAGCTCATGGCGTGGCACCTTTGTCTTTTTGCGGCGGAGTGCCCGCGTTCGGTTTGAGCGGCGAGCCGGCGCTGGTGTCCTTCGATGACGGAGTCTCGACCGGTACGACTGCCGTCTTCTGCGTGCCGAGGGAGTGGACGTACGAGACGAGCTTGAGAAGATCGTCTTCGCTGACCTGCCCCTGGAACGTCGGCATCACCGGCGCGAAGCCTTTGACGACCTTGGCCTGCGGATTGAGGATCGACTCGCGGATGTAATCCTCGTTAGCCGTGACCGTGGCGTTGTTCGAGAGCGTGACGTTGGTGCCGTAAAGCCCGAGCAGCACCGGCCCACGTCCAGTTGCGTCGTTCGTGTGGCAGGTGTTGCACGCGTATTTCTGGAACAGCTTTTCGCCCTGCGATGCCAGCGATCCTTCGGCGCCGCCTGCTAACCATTTCTGATAATCGACCGGCTCCATCACTTCGACCCAGCCGATCATTCCGGAGTGCAGCGTGCCGCAATACTCGGCGCAGAAGATGTGGAATCGGCCGGTCTTCGTGGCTTGAAACCACATTGTCTTGTAACGATTCGGCAGCACGTCCGCCTTCACGCGAAACACCGGGAAAAACAAACTATGAATCACATCCTCGGAGGCCATGGTGATGCGGATCGGCCTGCCGACCGGAACGTGCAGCGTGTTGATCTCGCGCTGTCCGCTGGCGTGCTGAAACTTCCACATCCACTGTTTGCCGGTGGCGTAGATGTCGATCGCGTTTTCGGGGACGCGCTGGATCCGGAAGAAGAGCCACGATCCCCAGACGAACATGAACATGAAGATGAGGAAGGGCGTGATGATCCAGGCTGCTTCGAGTGCTTTCGGCGGCTCGTAATCCTGCGCCAGTTGGTTCTCGGGCGTGCGGCGGTACTTGATGGCCAGATAGAAAATCACGCAGAACGTGATCACCGAGACGCCGCCGCAGACGATGCACATGAACGTCATCAGCGCGTCGACGCCAGGCGCGACGGTCGAGGCCTGCTCGGGCCACAACGGAAAATCAGAAAGCATCATCGAGAGTGCTCTTTACGGATCATGACGAAGATGAAGCCGGCGAGGCTGAGGATCGTGGCCACGCCGCCAGCACGGACGAAGTTCATGGCCGAGCGGCTGTATTTGCCGGTGGCCGGATCGTAGTGATAGCAGAGGAGAAGGATGGCGTCGCTGGCGTTGCCGATCTTCCCTGCCGAGGCTTCGACGAGGGCGAGACGAAGGTCGCGCGCTTTGTATTCGAAGCCGTAGAGGTAACGCGAGACGCGGCCCTGCGGCGTGACCGCGATGAGCACGGCACCGTGCGCGAACTGGTCCATCTTGATGTCGTACGCGTACTGGAAACCAACGGCGTTCGTGAGCTTCTTGACCGCACTTTCGGGACCGGTGAGGAAGTGCCAGCCGTCAGCGGCGCCGAATCTCCCGTAGCGCTTCACGTACGTTTCTTTCTTCGCCGTGGCCTCCTCAGGCGTGTCGCGCGGATCGACGCTGACCGTGATGACGTCGAACTCTTTGCCGATGTCGAATCGGAGCTCAGTCAATCCGTTGGCGATGCCGTCCATGACCATCGGACAGAGCATGGGACAGCGGTAGTACATGAAGTTGAGGAGCACGGGACGGCCGTGATTGAAGTACTGGCCGAGGCGGACGACGCGTCCTGATTCATCGCGGAGCATCAGGTCCATCGGGAGCTGGGCGTTGAGTTTTTGATCGATGCCGACTTTGCCGGGGAGTTGGGGCGGTGTGGCGGAGTTGGTCTGCGCGAATATCGGGGTCGTCGCCAGGAGGAAAATCAGAAACCATTTCACGCGGAGACGCGGAGGCGCGGAGGTTTTATCTGTGCTGATCTGCGTCATCTGCGGATAAAACGTCATGGCGTCACCACCGGGAGTCCGCGCTGCACGACGAGCTGTTTCGCTGTTTCGATCGGCAAGCGCACGACGCCTTTTTTCTGATCGACCCAACCCGGCTCGCGCAATTGCTTGTCCTGCGAGGCGCGCATTTCGGCCATGTCGGTCACTGGCGTCACCGCGTACGGCGGCATCAGTCCGGTTTGATTCTTCGTCGGGAACGGCTGCAGGCGCGGCGTGGCGGGAACCGAAGCATCTGCGGGGCGCGACATCATCGTCAGAGGCTGCGACGCTTCGTGCCGGAAGTGACGGGCATACGCGTGGAACTGGAGATAGAGCACGGCATGCGTGAGGGCCGCGAAGATGACAAAGATCACGACGGACCACAGCAGCGCGCGGGTGTTGACGTCGCTCTCTTCGTGGCGCGTTTCGGGATTGACGATTTCTTCTTCGCCGTAGTGCGCGTGATCAGCCATTGACCTTCAGCGCTCCTTCCCGAATGGCTTCTTCGACCCACGTCTCATGAATCGGAATGATGGTCTGTCCGCGGAGCTGGCCGATGAAGGCCCAGATCCAGATGCCGCCGATGCCGAGCAGCGATGTGAGGTTCATCCACGACCAGGTGAAATGTTCGCCGTACCACGAGGGCGCGACGAGCCAGTAGAGGGCCACGTAACGCATGATGATGATGATCACGGCGACGATGGCGATCGTCTTCGGCCGGTCTTTGATCGGACGCATCAAGAGCAATCCGAACGGCAGGAAGAAGTGGAACATGGCTACGCAAAATGCGACGGCACCCCAAAGTCCGCTGGTACGAATGAGGTAGTGCGGGATCTCTTCGTGCAGGTTCGCGTACCAGATCAGCAGGAACTCGGAGAAGGTCGTGTAGGCGTAGAACATAACGAACGCCAGCATGAGGTTGCCGAGGTCGCGCAGGTGCGTTGGCTTGAGCAGGGAGCCCATCGCCGCGGTGTTCACGAGCCGAGTGAGGAAGAACGTGACGAAGGCGAGCGCCGAAAGCGCGCATCCGACGACGAACGTGATCCCGTATATCGTCGAGCTCCACCTCGGCTCCGTCGACATCATCCAGTCGATCGACGCGAAGGTGAGCGTCAGGACGATCATCAGCAATCCTGCTGCGGCCCACTTGCGGCGCTTCAGTTCCGTGAACGGCGAGCGGTCTTTGTAGAAGCTGAGCGACAGCGCGCGAATGCGCCACGCCCAGAGATTCCAGAGCGCGAAGTAGAGCGCGGCGAAGGCCAGGAAGCGTTTCCAGTTCAGCCAGTCAAGTTTCTGGCTGACGTTCTCGTCGGCCATCGCCCACTGCGTGTTCGACCATGGGTAGAGGTACTTCATGCCGATGATGATGGGGATGAAGAAGAGCACCATCCAGAGCATCGTGCGGGCCGCGGCGCCGAGCGGACGGCGGATCATGAGACCCCATTCGCCGCCGGTAACGTACTGCAACATCAGCACGGCGAGCGAGCCGGCGACGATCGAGAACCAGAAGAGGAAGCTCGGCAGGTACGAGCGGAAGAACGTCTCCTGATTGATGAAGTATCCGATCGCGCTGAGGGCCAGGCCGATGATGCCGATGACGAGCGACGGCATGCGCCAGCGGCTGATGCCGGTCGCGGCGGCGTTGGTTTCGTTCACGCCGGCCGTCATTGCGACGCTCCCAACTTCGCCCGTTGATCAGCCGGCAAATCATTCGTGGTCGCGTTCTGGCTCAATTGCAGCGCGCGGATGTAGGCGATGATCGCCCATCGATCTTCGACCGGAACCTGCACCGCGTACGAAGGCATGGCCCCGAATCCGTTGGTCATCACATCGAAGAAGTGTCCCGTTTTTGCGTTACGCAGCGCGTCGGTGTGATACGACGGCGGACGCCGCAGACCGCGCGACGGGATCATGCCGTTGCCGTCGCCGGTGCGGCCGTGACAGACGGAGCAGTAGATGTTGAAACGTTCTTGTCCGCGATCCATGACCTGCGCTGTGATCGGGAAGGGATAGCCGTCGCCGTCGGCGCCGTTGATCTTGCCGGTGGCAAAGAAGGTGTCATTGGCGAGCTCGCCGCGAGCGACGGTGCCGGGGATTCTCGGCCGTGCGGACATGCCGTCGGCGAAGAAGTCGCTTGGCTCGAGCGGGTCGTATTTGGGTTGATTGGACATCTTCTGGCGGCAGGCGGTGCAAAGCAGAAGGATGAGCGCGAGCAGAAGGATGAAGGATGAAGAATGAAGGATGAGCGCAGACGGGCGCTTCGCAACAGCCGCCTTCAGCCTTCCGCCTTCATCCTTCATCTTTCTGCTTCTACCACGGGACATCGACAACCTCCCGCGGGTGGAGTGCCTCGAGAAACTTCCAGACGGTGTCGAGATCGAATTTCGGATCGCGGGCCTGGATGACGAGGAAGAACTTGTCGCGCGACGCCTGATCGAAGCGCTTGACGTTGAAGACAGGGTGATACGGCATCGGCAATCCGTTGAGGGCGAGCATGCCGAAGACGGCGGCGAATGCGGCCATCAGAATCGTGCACTCGAAGGTGATTGGGATCCACGCGGGCCACGAGTTGAAGGGCTTGCCGCCGATGTTGAGCGGATAGCTGATGACGTTGGCGTACCAGCACATGAAGAATCCGCCGATGCCGCCGATGATCCCGCCGATGAGAACGAGCGCCGACATGCTGGACAGACCGGTCGATTTCATCCCCACCGCTTCGTGCAGGTTGTGGATCGGGAACGGCGAGAAGGCATCCATCTCCGTGTACCCGGCATCCCGCGCGGCCTCGGCGGCGGCGGTGAGGTCGGCAGGCGAAGAGAACTCCGCGATGATGCCGTACGTGCCGGTTCTGACTTTGCCGATCGCCATCGCTTATGCCTCGTGTCCTTCCGGGTGTGCCTGCGCTTCGGGCAGCATCGTCCGCATCTCGAAGATCGAGATCATGGGAAGGAATCGAACGAAAAGGAACAAGAGGAAGAGGAAGAGTCCGATCGATCCGACGAACATGCTCCAGTCCCAGCGGGTACCGTGGTACATGCCCCACGACGACGGCAGGAAGTCGCGGTGCAACGACGTCGGGATGATGACGAAGCGCTCCAGCCACATGCCGACGTTGACGAACATGGCCGTGAAGAAGAGCCCAAACGCCGAGGTGCGCATCCTGCGGAACCACATCATCTGCGGCGCCACGCCGTTGCAGATGATCAGCATCGCGTACATCTTCCAGTACGGACCAGACACGCGGTTGATCCACATGTAGCGCTCGAAGTTGTTGCCGCTGTAGTACGCGAAGAAGGCTTCCATGCAGTACGAGTAGAAGACGATGAGGCCCGTGGCCAGCATGACCTTACCCATGTTCTCGAGGTGCTTCATGGTGATGAAGTCCTCGAGGTGGAACATCTTGCGCGCCGGAATGGCCAGCGTGAGAACCATGGCGAAACCGGCGTAGACGGCGCCGGCGACGAAGTACGGCGGGAAGAACGTGGCGTGCCATCCCGGCAACTGCGCGACGGCGAAGTCGAACGAGACGATGGTGTGAACCGAGAGCACCAGCGGCGTGGAGAGACCGGCCAGAAGCAGGTACGTCGATTCGTAGCGGAACCAATGCTTGGCGGAACCGCGCCACCCGAGCGAGAGCATGCCGTAGATGACCTGGGCGACTTTGCCGCGAGCGCGGTCGCGCAGCGTGGCCAGATCAGGAATCAGTCCGACGTACCAAAACAGCGCCGAGACGGTTGCGTACGTCGAGACCGCGAAGACGTCCCACATCAGCGGGCTGCGGAACTGCGGCCACAACGTCATCGTGTTCGGATAGGGAAAGAGCCAGAAGTCGTACCAGGGGCGTCCGGTGTGCAGCGCCGGATACAAACCGGCGGCGGAGACCGCGAAGAGCGTCATCGCTTCGGCGAATCGGTTGATCGATGTGCGCCACTCCTGACGCAGCAGCAGCAGAATCGCGGAGATCAGTGTGCCGGCGTGCCCGATGCCGATCCACCAGACGAAGTTGAGGATGTCGAAGCCCCAGCCGATGGGATGGTTGATGCCCCAGATGCCGACACCGACGAGAACGAGCTTGCCGATGGTCGCGGTGAGCACCATCACGCCGATGATGCCGGCGGCCAGACCAAGCCACCAGAGTTTCGGCATCCGCTTCCGCAGAACGATGGCGCTGATCTGATCCGTGACCGACGCGAAGGTATGCCCGGGCTCGACCGTCGGAACGGGGATGAAGCGCTCCGGGATCTCCTGCGTGACCGGGCGGATTTCGTGTAGCGGTGTTTGGTCTGGCATGACTGTCAAGAAAGGCGTTTCACCACAAAGACACAAAGAGCACAAAGAGATTTCTTTGAGTCCTTTGTGTCTTTGTGGTTCAAGGTTTTCAGCATTGGTTATCCCTTGATCTCAGGATTCGGGTTCCGTATCGCGCCGAGGTACGTCGTGCGCGGTCTTGTATTCAACTCAGCCAAGAGCGCGTAATTTGTTGGCTCTGCCTTCAGCGCGGCGACCGCGCTCGATGGATCGTTCATGTCACCGAAGACGATGGCGTTGGTCGGGCAGGCTTGCTGGCAGGCGGTAACGATCTCCCCGTCGCGGACGCGGCGGCCACTCTTGCCATCTTTTTCGGCATTGATCTTCGCGGCGTTGATGCGTTGCACGCAGTACGTACACTTTTCCATGACGCCGCGGGTGCGGACGGTGACGTCGGGATTGCGCTGCGCTTTGAGCGCGGGCGTTTCGTAATCGGAATAGTGGAAGAAGTTGAAACGCCGCACTTTGTACGGGCAGTTGTTCGAGCAGTAGCGCGTGCCGACGCAGCGGTTGTAGGTCATGTCGTTCAGACCTTCGTTGCTGTGCGACGTGGCGCCGACCGGGCAGACCGGCTCGCATGGCGCGCTTTCGCACTGCATGCACGGGACCGGCTGATGGAAGACTTCCGGATTCGCGGGATCGCCTTTGTAGTAACGATCGATGCGCAGCCAGTGCATCTCGCGCTCGGCCACCACCTGCTCCTTGCCGACGATGGGGATGTTGTTCTCGGACTGGCAGGCCACGACGCAACCATTGCAGCCCGTGCAGACCGAGGTGTCGATGACCATCGCCCAGGCGTGCGACTTGTACTCGACGCCGGGATACATCGACTCCTTGCTCAGCTCTTCTTCCGGTTTGTGCTCGCGAACGAAATCGGGCTTAGCGAGATATTCGGCGAACGTAGCGGAGCGGATGATGCCGCGGTCTTCGCCGACGTCGCTGATGTTGAGGCTCTGATGTTCCTGCGTGCAGCCAATCTCGTACGGTCCGTCCGAGGTCAGCTCGATCTCCGCGCCGGGGCCCCCATGGAGCGCGTTCAGCGCGTCGGAGAAACGGAACGGCGTGACATCGACTCCCGCAGTGCCGCCCGAAAGATGGAACGCTGCCAGTTCGGGAGCGAGCATGCTGGTGGCTTCCGCAGGCGTGGCCAGCTTGCCGCCAGCGGTGCGGCCGTAGCCGAGAAACATGGTGATCGTGTTGTCGGCATGGCCGGGCACGACCCAGACCGGCGTGCGCAACGTCTTGCCGCGATAACGGACGTTGGCAATGAGCGTCTGCTTCTCGTTGACCAGCTCGTCGCGGCGCTTGTCGTCGTAACCGATGGCCTGCGCAGTCTTCGGACTGATCAGGGCGACGTTCTCCCACGTGATCTTCGTCTGCGGTTTCGGCAACTCCTGGAGCCAGCCGTTGTTGGCAAATCGGCCGTCGTAGATGTTGGGGTCGGGGAGGATGCGAAGTTCGTAGGCCGACGGGGGTCGGGTGTCGGGGGTCGGAGCGGGCATGGACGCACTTCCTGCGCGCGCAGGCAGCGCGGACCCTGCGATGACGCCGTCGTTCAGCCACTTGCGCCAGGTGTTGTTGAAGTTGAGCGCGCCGGCCTTCGTCTGCCAGTAGTTGCGGACGACGTCGTAGGGCGACTGATCCATCCCGCCGAGGAGCGCGCCGAGGATCTCGTGCGGGGAGCGGCCGTTGTAGAGCGGCGCGATGAGCGGCTGGACGATCGAGATCGTGCCGTCGTGCGCGCGGGCGTCGCTCCACGACTCGAGGTAATGCGTTTCCGGGATGTGCCAGTGCACGTGCATCGATGTCTCGTCGTAGTAGTGCGAGAGATGCGCGCGGAACGGCACGTTGTCCATCGCCTTGACGAAGGGCAGATCGCCCGGCGCGTCGTACGCGGGATTGCCGCCGATGATGATGAGCGTCTTCACGGCACCGGCGCTCATGTCGGCGACGAGTTGTTTCAGTGAGTCGAGTTGATTGACGGGAGCGACTTCGACGGGATCGGTGATCGTGATCGTCGAGCCGATGTTGCCGAGGGCCTGATTGAGGGCCATGGCGACGGCATGAACGGCCGGCGGCTGCTCCTCGCCGGCGACGACGATGCTGGCGCCGCGGTTGTTCTGGAGATCGCGAACGAGAGCGGCGATGAATCGGGGGTCGGGTGCCGGCTGTCGCGTGTCGGAGCCTTGAGAATCCTGGGCAGCGCTCCGACCCCCCACCCCCGACTCCCCACTCCCCAGCAATGCGGCAATCCCACGTGCGAAGGCCTCGACCTGCGAGGGCTTCACTGCCAGACGGTGATCGGCGATCGATCCCGTACCGGTCGGACCCGACTCAATCGCATAAAGACGGTTGATCGATTTCGTTCCCTTGCGCACTCTGCGGCGGTTCGAGAAATCGCGGGCGTAGCGAAGATGACCGGGACCGCGATCGAGGAAGTCGGAGTCGAGCGCGACGACGACGTTTGCTTTGTCGAAATGGTAGACGGCATTCGCGTAGCCGCCGAACGCGAGGCGCAATCCTTCGCGCACGTTATGACCGCCGGCGGCTTCCCACTGGTGCCATTTCGCACCGGGGAACTGCGCGAGCACCTGCTGGATCTGGGCGCCGAGCGAAGGCGAGGTGACGCTCTGCGTGAGGATGCGGATCCCGGCGCCGTTCGTAGCGCCTGCTTTCAGCTCGGGCTGGAGCGCTGCCAGAAAATCGCTGTAGGTCGAGATCTCGCCGAGGTGGCGGACGACTTGGGAACGGTCGGGATCGTAGAGGCCGAGGATCGAGGCCTGCATGAACGAATTCGTCGCGCCGAGGCTCGAAGGGTGATCGGGATTGCCCTCGATCTTCGTCGGGCGTCCCATGTGACTCTCCACGAGCACGCCGTGCGCGTAGCCGCTGATCGTCATGGCCGAGGCGAAGAAAATCGGTTTGCCGGGGATGAGCCCTTCCGGCTGGCGGACGTAGGGGACGATCTTCTCCGCCGGACGGTTGCACGCGGCCAGACCGCCGAGCGCCATCGACGCCCCCATCAACTTCACGAAATCGCGCCGGTCCACGCCGCGGTCCAGTGCCAGCGCACCCTGCGGAAACTCCGTCTCCACGACCTGCTCGAAGTCGTCGCGCGAAAGCTCATTCAGGCTGCGCCAGTACTCGCTGCCGATGCGCTTGCGGAAATCCGCGAGGTTCAGTGTTTTGGGGTCGTTCATTGTGTTTTGCGGGAGTCGGGTGTCGGGTGTCGGGGGTCGGAGCAGCAAAACTTCGCGCTTTTTCTCCGACTCCCGACTCCCGGCAAACGACCCCCTAGTAATGACATGTCGAACACGTAGTCAGCTTCTGAATGTTGTACTCGTGAACCAGTTTCGGGCCGATGGTTTCCTGCTCCGTGGTGATGTAAGCCATGTTGAACACTTCGTTGCGCGGGCGGACGAATTTCTCCGGGGCGCGGTGGCACTCCAGGCACCACTCCATCGTCAGCGGCGAGGCCTGGAACGTGAGCGCCATCTTGTCGATGCGGCCGTGGCAGCTCGCGCAGCCGATGCCCTTGTTCACGTGGATGCTGTGGTTGAAGTAAACAAAGTCCGGAAGCTTGTGCACCCGCGTCCATTCGATCGGGCGTTCGTCACGCCAACTGGCGCGA
>DATAMS010000380.1:0-7934 GCA_036260495.1 Thermoanaerobaculia bacterium | reverse complement strand
GCAGAACGAGGGTCTGCTCGTTGTCGATCATGGCGCGGATCGTGGTGGCGATCTGATCGAGATGCCCGTGCAGGCTCCGGAAACGACTCAGCTTCGCCGCACGGCGCGGCTGGCGCTCGACCAGTCCGGCGCACTCTCCGGCACGGTTCGCGAAGTACGCACCGGTGCGATGGCCGCGAACACGCGGTATGAGCTGGCTACCCGCGCCGAGTCCGCAAAGATCAAGTTCGTCGAGTCTGGTGTCGCGGCGTTCATTGCCGAATTCAAGGTTTCCAATGTTGCGTTCGAAAACATCGATGACCTGACCAAAGACCTCGTGGTGACCTTCACGCTCGCGGCTCCTTCGTACGCGAAGCATGCCGGGCCGCTCGTGCTCGTGCGTCCTCGGGTGCTCGGTCACAAGGCCGGCTCTCTCATCGATCTGAAAGCGCGCGTGAACCGTTACGAGACCGGCGGTCCATCGCTGCAGACCGATGACATCGAGATCACGCTGCCTGCCACGCTCGACGTCGACGAGTTGCCCGAGCCGAGGAAGGTGTCGATTCCTTCAATGACGTATGCGAGCGAGACGAAGTCTGATCGCGGTGTGTTGCGGTATCACCGCGAATTGCGCGTTCAAGCCTTCAGCGTGCCGCTGGCCGGCCTCCCCGAGCTGAACAAAGCGTTCGCGGAGATTCAAGCGGATGAGCGGAGCGCGGCGGTGCTCAAGGAGAAGTAGTCCGCCTCCTCACCAGAATACGAAGGGAGGGAGGGCTGTTGTTCGGCGGTCTGATGACTACGTCCGCACCGCCCGCAACGATCCGCCGCGTCGGCATGATCTCCCTCGGCTGTCCCAAGAATCTCGTCGATAGCGAGATCATGCTGGGACAGTTGCGCGAGGAGTCCGAGATCGAGATTACGAATGATCTCGAAGCGGCGGATGTCGTGATCGTCAATACCTGCGGCTTCATCGATGCGGCCAAGCAGGAGTCGATCGACACGATCCTCGAGGTTGCCGAGCGCAAGGGCAAAGGATTGCAGCGGCTGGTCGTGACCGGGTGCATGGTCATGAAGTACCGCGCCGATCTGCAAGCGGCCATTCCGGAGATCGATGCATTCGTCGGGCTCGATTCGCTCGAAGCGATTACCGGCGCGGTTACCGGCGTCATCGATGATGCTGCGCCGGCGCGGCGAAAGATGTCGGTGCGGTTGTACGAAGATCTCCCGCGCGTGCTCGCGCAGGGGACGTCGCATGCGTACTTGAAGGTGTCCGAGGGTTGCTCGAATCCGTGTACGTTCTGCGCGATTCCGCAGATGCGCGGAAAGTTCCGCAGCCGCGCGATCGCGTCGCTCGTGCGTGAGGCGCAGGCGCTCGAAGCGCAGGGCGTGAAAGAGCTTTGCCTTGTCGCTCAGGACACCACACGTTACGGCGAAGACCTCGGCATCACGAGCGGTTTGACGTCGCTCGTGCAGACGCTGCTCGCCGAGACCAGCTTCCCGTGGATCCGCTTCCTGTATGCGTATCCCGGCTCGATCGATTGGTCGCTTTTCGAGTTGATGGGACGCGAGAAGCGTTTCGTTTCGTACTGCGACATCCCGCTGCAGCATGTGTCGGCGAATGTATTGAAGATCATGCGCCGCCCGGGATCGCCTTCCGAATATCGCTCGATGGTGACGCGGATGCGCGATCTCGTTCCGGACCTCTCTCTGCGCACGACGTTTATCACCGGCCATCCCGGCGAGACGCCGCGCGATTTCGGCGAGCTGCACGAGTTCGTGGAGTGGGCGCAGTTCGATCAGATGGGCGCGTTCGTTTACTCGGCCGAGGATGCGACGATCGCGGCGCGGATGCCCGATCTGCCGACGCGCAAAACGGCCGAGCGCCGCCGCGAGAAGTTGATGGAGATGCAGCAGGAGATCTCGCGCTCGCGCAACGAAGCGAAGATCGGCGAGACGTTCGAAGCGCTGATCACGGGCGTTTGCGACGAGACGGAGCATCTGCTGGAAGGACGCGTAATCGGCCAGGCGCCGGAGATCGACGGGCGTCTGCTGATCAACGACGGGATCGAGCTGCTGCCGAAAGATTTGCCGGCGTTCGCGCGCGTGACGATCACGGACGCGCATCCGTACGATCTGGTCGGCGCAGTCGTCGGATAACGAAGGCCGCGATCAGACCAGCGGCAGGCCTTCGATGTCGCGAAAGTCGTCGCGGTTCAGCGTCCACAGTGCGGCGTCGCGGATGAGCGCCGATGCGGCGATTGTCAGATCGATCTCCCGGCCGCGGGGGCGGCGAACTTTGCGATACAGACGTGCCGCGACCGTTGCCTCTGCCGTTCCGAAAACCACGGCCTCTTCCTGCGGGAAAAGCTCCTCACAAACATGGAGCTCCTCTTTCAAGCGCGGACCACGCAGCCATTCGTAGAGCACGACCGTGGGCAGCATCAGCCTTTCTCCGGAGTCGATGAATTCCAGGAGGCGTGGGAGTGAGCGGCGCGGTCCGGTCAGAGCATCGATCAGCGCCGATGTATCGACGACGATCAACGTGAGCGCCTGCTCATCCCACTACGTCCGCCGGAGCGGCGAGCGGAGCGAACCGCTGCAATCTCGTCTTCGACTTCCTTCAACGGACGCTTCGGAATCGTCGGAACCAACTCCCGAACCACACGGAGCATGCGCTTGCGCTCCGCTTCGCTGAGTTTGCCGGCGCGGTCGTGATAGTCGGCGATGGCATCGCGAACAACCTCGCTCTTCGGTTTCTTGAAGCGCTCGGAGGCGGTGTTCAACCGATGGATGGTGATGTCATCGAGTGTGAAGGTAACCTTCTTTACCATAGCGAGGGAATACTACCATACCGCGACCAGGCGGACAAAAAAACGGGAGGGCCGAAGCCCTCCCGTTTGCGACTGCGATGGAGTGATGCGTTAGTACGTGATGCGGAGTCCGAGGCGTGCCTGCCAGCGCGACGACAGATCGGCGATCGAGAACTGGCGTCCCGGGGTCAGAGATCCGAAGCTGCGGTTCGTCGTGCTGCCGGTGACGAAGGTCGTCGAATTCTCGCGGTAGATCGGCTTGCCGCTGGTTGGATCCTGGCCGAGGTAGTTCACCGGTGTCACGTTCTGGTTCGAGACAAAGTAAACGTTGCCGTCGTCCTTGCTGAAGAAGTGCATGAGGTTCAGCATGTCGAAGCTCACCTCGGTGTGCGCGACCTTGATCGGGAGCGACAGCGCGTAGTGGAAGTCGAGCTTACGCGTCCACGGCTCGAACGACTCGTACTTGTTGAGGACGCGCGCGTGGTCCGGGTCGATGCCGGCGAAGGTGAGGTAATCCGAGAGCAGCTGCGAGCTGAGCGCTGTGCGGGTTCCGCAGGGGTTCGTGGCGGTTGCCGCGGTGGCGTTGGACGGGCAGAGGATGACTTTGTCCGCACCGCCCGGGACGTACAGCAGATCATTGCTGGCGTTCGTGTCGTGGTTGACGTCGACGTTGTTCAGGTCGGCGCCGAGCAGGATCGAGTACGGGCGGCCGCTCTGGGCATTGAAGTAGAGCCCGACGGTGTGGCCAAACGCTCCGGTGTTGAAATCATAGGTAGCGTTCAGGCTGAAGCGGTTGCGCTGTTCGAATGCCGAACGGCCGAGCGCCGGCGTGAAGATGTCGCCCATGTTGTGCTGGAAGCGCCAGTTGGAGATCGCGCGGCTCGAGGTGGCGTCAAACGCCGACTCGGCCTTCTGGTGTGCGTAGTTGCCGGAAACCGTGATGCCGTGCGAGAAGGGTCGGGTGAGCTGAATCGTTTCGGTGGTCTCGGCGCCCTTCGACGTGTTGGTGAGGAAGGTTGCGTCGACGACCGACGCGCTGACGCGCGAGTAGGTCGGGCGTCCGTCGAGCGGGCTCGTGCCGGTCTGCACGTCGTTCAGGTTCTGGTAGTAGACGTCTTCCTGGGTCTTGGACCAGAGGACTTCGACCGTACCGCGGATGCCGAGGAAGAGATCGCGGTCATATCCGAGTGTGCTGCGCAGAACGCGCGGGAACTTGAAGTTCGGATCGATCAGATCGACCGAGAGCGCGCCGGCGGCGCCGAGCTTCGGCTGATTGGCCGGGTCGGGATTGAAGGTGGGTACCTGGCAATTGTCGACCGAGCGGCAGGCCAGTGCGACCTGCTCGACACCCGTGCCGGCATAGGCATTGGACACCCACACGTACGGAGCGCGGCCGGCGAAGACGCCGATACCACCACGAACCTGCTGCGTGCTTCCGCCGCCCGGATTCCAGTTGAAGCCGATACGCGGCGAGATGACGAGACTCTCGGCCGGGTGCGTTGCGGTGTTGAATCCGAGGGCCGTCTGCACGATCGGGTTGAACGACGGGGTGTCGTTGAAACGCGGCTTATCGGCGCGAAGACCCATGGAAAGGGTGAGGTTGTTGCTCACGTGCCACTGATCGTTGACGTAGAGACCGTACTGCTGCGCGCCGAACGCGGTCGGGCGCGACGGATCGGAGCCGGTAGCGTAGCTGATGCGGTATTCGCAACCGCCGGTCTTGGGCGGGCAGGTCTGCGTCTCGAAGGCGGCCAGTGTCGGGTAGAAGTAGTAACCGTCGAACTCGGAGAGGAAGAGGTTCTTGAACTTGAAGAGCTCGTTGTGCGTGCCGACGACGATCGTGTGATTGCCCTTCAGCATTGTGTAGTCGTCGGTGATCTCGGTGATTTTCTGATCGAGCGCGTTCGCTCCGGAGAAACGCTCCGTGCCGGCGTTGAGGCTGGCGTTCTGGTTGGCACCGCCGATCTCGATGCTGGGGAACTGAACCGGAGTGCTTCGAACGTCCTTGATGATCTGATAGCCGACGCGGGCTTCGTTGAACGATCCGGTCGAGATGACGCTGTTGAGCTGAGCCACGGTTGAGCTGGTGTGGTTTTGCTGCGAGTAGATCGACGTGGGGAAGCGGAACTGCGAGGTCGTGCGGTTCGCGACGACGTCGGTGGAGCCCTTCACGTAGTTGTTGCGAAGGGTAAGGGCGTTGCCGGCGGTGACGTTGAAATCGAGACGGCCGAAGATGAGATTGCTGGGCGTGCCTTTCTGGATGTCGCCAAGCCCACCCGGATCGTAGCCATACTTGGTGATGAGATCCTGGCGAAGGCGGGCAGCGCTGCATCCCGGCACGCCGGCGCAGACGGCATCCTGCGTGGCATTGACGTACGTCGTTCCCGCGGAGCCATCGGCCGAGGTTCCATCCGGCTGCGAGCGGCGGTTGCGCTCACCGTTGATGAAGAAGAAGAGTTTGTCCTGGATGATCGGTCCTCCGAGACGGCCGCCGTACTGGCTGTAGTCGAAGTTCGTGATCGGCTTCTTCACCGTGTCGGTACGTGTCCCGTTGCCGTTGAAGCAGCAGCCAGGCGTAGTCGTCGTGCTGGCATTGAAGACCGGCACGTACTCGCCGACGTTGTTCTGATTGCGCTTGGTGCCGAACAGAGATCCGGAGATCTTGTTGCTTCCCGAGCGTGTAACGGCGTTGATGCCGCCGCCGGTGAATCCACCCTGACGCACGTCATAGGGCGAGACGACGAGCTGGAGCTGTTCGATGGCGTCGATCGAGATCGGTGATGCGTTCGACTGCCCGCCCGGAGTTCCGGATGCGGAGAGGCCGAAGAGGTCGTTGTTCACGGCGCCGTCGATCTGGATGTTGTTGTAGCGGTTGTTGCGGCCGGCAACCTGGAGGAGCGTCGCCGAATCGTCGCGGGGATCGACGACGAAGTAGGGATTCGTGCGTGCGAAATCCTGAAGATTGCGGTTGACCGTCGGCAGTTCCTGGATCTGTTTTTCCGGAACCGTGGACGTTGAGCCGGTGTGGTTCGGGTTGATCACTTCATCGGGCTTGGCCGTGACGGTGATCGATTCGGCGACTGCGTTGAGGGTCAGTTTCAACGCGACTTCGGTGGTCTCACCGAGGTTGACCGAGACGCCCGAAACGTTCGCGGGCTTCATGCCCTCGAGCGATGCGGTGACCTTGTACGGACCGCCGACCCGTGCGTTCGGCATGGTGAAACGGCCACTCGCATCGCTGACCGCGGAGTATCGAGTGCCGGTCGGTACGTGAATCGCCTCGACGGTGACCCCGGGCAACGCAGAGCCGGAAGCATCCGTCACGGTGCCGGCGATATTACCGGTCGTGACCTGTGCGTGAATCGTCGTGGGCATTGCGAGCGTGATGCACGCCACGACACTCACGACCAACATGAGTTTGCGGGCAAAGCTGGGAATCCCGCGCGAACAAAGACTGCGATCGGACATAGAAATCCTCCTGTCGTGACTGGTTGGGGGACCGTTGGACTGTAGCCGTCTTTTTACACTAGTTGCCCCAAAACGAATAGCGAATTTGAACGATTTTGAGGCAAAGCGGGAATGCGAAGCGAAAACGGTTTTTTGGATCAAAAAACGGTTTGCCGAAGCGGCATTTTCGGGCTCAGAAAACATGCGGGGACGCGATCGCCTGCGCGCCGTTTCCCCGACGAAAGACCACAAAAAAAGGCCACCCGCGAACGGGTGGCCTTCGTTTCAAGCGATGAGCTGGAGTTAGAAGATGAACTTCACCGCGACCTGCATCTGGCGCGGGCTGACTTCATTCGAATACGCGTTGGCGATACCGAACGTGTTCTGCTGATTTGCCGGGGTGCCAGCCGGCGACACGTTGTTCGTGAACTTCGTGATCGTGTACTTGTCCGTCGACGCCGTGTACGTGACCCGGAACTGGTCCTGATTGGCGCCAGGGACGGTGTAGATGTTCTTGTTCAGTACATTGAACATCTCGCCGATCAGTTGAAGCTGCGTGCCCCGCAGGAGGTTGAAGGTCTTGGTGAGGCGAAGGTCGCCGTCATACACGCTCGGCATGCGGAAGCTGTTGCGGCTGATCAGATGACCGCCCTGTCCGCTCAGGAAGGACGCAAACTGGGCCTTGGTCATACCGGTGCCCTGCGTGATGTCGATGATCTGCCCGCTGGAATTCACGAACACCGGCGTGAAGTTCGCGGCCACGCTCGTCTGTGCCTGGCCGGTGAGGCTGTTGGCCGTGCAGCCCGAGCACGTGAAGCTGATGGCGGCGGTGTAGGGGAAGCCGCTGTGCCAGAACCCGACGGCGGAAACCTGGAAGCCCCACGGGAGGCGATACACGACGTCGCCGACGATACGATGTTTGACATCGTTGTCGCTCGGGCCTTCGCTGAGGCTGGGATTGTTCGGATCAATGAGGAAGGTGGTCGACGTGGAACGGCTGTTCGTTTCGTCGTCGATGGACGAAGAGCGGGTGTAGCTGAGATCCCACGATAGTTTCGCGTCGTTGACGGCGAGCTTGTGGAACTCGAGTGTGCCCGCGCGATACCACGCCTGCTCATTGCTGGTGATCTCGCGGATGATGCCGAGGTCCTTGTACGGACGCGCCGCGTTGCTCGCGCTGTTGTAGTCATAGACCGGCATGTTGCCGAGGACGACGCCGGTCGGCACGAGATTGATGTTTTTCGTGCCCTGTACGTGCGTCAGCTTCGAGTAGACGGCGCTTACGCCGACGCTGTAGGACGGTCCGAGCTGCTGTTCGAACTGCAGGCTCGAACGCTGCGCTTCCTGCGCCTGATAGTCGCTGCCGATGGTGACGAGGTTCGCGCTCAGTTTCGATTTCGCCAGGAAATCGGCCGGGGCGAGGATGTTCGGATAGGTCGGGCAGGGGTTCGATGCGGTCGTGGTGCAGGTAAAGGTGGTCGTCAGCAGCGCGCCGCTGATGCCCTGGATTGGCGATGCCAGGAGGATGTCAGGCATGTACTCGAAGAACTTGCCCGTGCCGCCGCGAAGAACGGAGCGCCCGTTGCCGAAGACGTCGTACGCGAAGGACAGCCGCGGGGCGATGTTGTTCTTGTCGTCTTTGATCTGCGTGAGGAATTCCGGGTGCTGCGGGAAGGCGTTCGCGGGCGGACGCGGTGT
>DATAMS010000357.1:0-2907 GCA_036260495.1 Thermoanaerobaculia bacterium | reverse complement strand
GATCACGCCGACGCGCTCGGTCACGGAGACGGCGCCGCGCGCGTCAAGCGTGTTGAAGATGTGCGAGCACTTCAACGTCCAGTCGTATGCGGGGAGGACGAGTTTCTCTTCGAGACAATGCTTCGCTTCACCTTCGTACATCTCAAAGAGCTTCCAGTGCATCTCGATGTCAGCAGTCTCGAAGTAGTACTTGGAAAACTCGTATTCGTCCTGCTTGCGCACGGGTCCGTAGCCAAATCCGGCGCCCCATTCGATGTCATAGACGCTGGCCTGGCGCGAGAGAAACATCGTCAGCCGTTCCAGGCCGTACGTGATCTCCGCGGAGACCGGCGAGAGATCGATACCGCCTGCCTGCTGGAAATAGGTGAACTGCGTGATCTCCATCCCGTCGAGCAGGATCTGCCAGCCGACGCCCCATGCGCCAAGCGTTGGCGACTCCCAGTTGTCTTCCTCGAAGCGGATGTCGTGACGGGTGAGGTCGAGGCCGAGCGCGCGCAGCGAATCGAGATACAAATCCTGGACGTTCAGCGGCGACGGCTTGAGCACGAGCTGAAACTGATAGTGCTTGCCGAGGCGGAAAGGGTTGTCTCCGTAGCGTCCGTCGGCGGGACGGCGCGACGGTTGGACGTAGCCAACGTTCCACGGCTCCGGCCCCAGGACTCGGAGGAAAGTTGCGGGATGCATCGTGCCGGCGCCAACTTCGACGTCGAGTGGCGTCTCGAGCATGCAGCCGTGTTCCGCCCAGAAGGTCTGCAGGCGGAGGATCAGGTCTTGAAAAGAAAGGCGCGGCATCGGGCGCGCATTCTAGCGTGGGACTGGGGAAGTCCGAGAACGAGAACTAGCCTTGCGTGCCGGTCGTGTCCGTCGCCGGTGGAGGCGGAGGCGGAGGCGGCTGATCATCCGGCTTTTTGCTGCGATCCGTTTTTTTCTTCGGCGCGGGCGCGGTTGATGTCGTTTCCGGATCGGACGAGGTGGTGGTGCTCGTGTCCGTCGCCGCGGTGCCGGCCGAGGTCGTCGTCATATCGGCGGTGGTTGTGTTGGCGTCGGAGTCCGGGCGCGGCTTCGTTCGTGTTTCCTTCGGCATCGGCGGCGTCGTGCTTCCGATCGTGTCGGTCACGATTGGGGCGCTGGAACTGGCCATTCCGCGCGTGTCCGTGCGCGGTTGGACGCGCCGGACGGGTGCGTTGGACGCACCGGTCGGGTAACTCGGCAGCGTTCCGGCGATGCTCGTTCCGGCGGTTTCGTTGCCGAGCGGATTGGGATTGTTCGGCAGAGTGAAGTTTGTGGTCGTGTCGGCGTTGGTATCCGTAATCGGAGCAGGTTTCTCTCCCGGACCGTTGATCGTCGAAGTCACTCCGCTCGCCGAACCTTCGGCGACAACCTGGTAGTTGGGCGTCGATCGTTTGGCTTGGTCCTGACCGCGGCAGGCCACCAGGGCGAACGCGACGATAAGCGCGAGGGATCGGTTGGTCATTGTCACGATCTGTCGCATCGAGCATGCCAATAAAAAGCCCCTTGCGTCACGCGACGCAAGGGGCTGGTGATGAGGAACGGAAGCGAACTTATTGAGGTACGACGCTCGTGATGGTGTTATTGCCGGCGTTCCCTTCGATGAGGTTGCTGGTGAAGCCTCGGACCGTGCCGCCATTCAGGAAGACGCCGTTAGTCGTGTTGCCGGTAATCATGCAGTGCGTGAGGCGGATCATGGGCGAGCCTCCGGCTCCGGCGAAGATGCCATGGGGGTTGAAGTTCAGGTCGCAACGGTCGAGGTCGGCTTCGACACTCCCCACAGAACAGATCAAGCCTGATTGGCCGTTGTGGTTAATGCTCGTGCCGACGAACGATGCCTTGGTGTTGCTCACAAGGTTCACGCCATGAGCGGAGTTCTGGTCAATCTTGCAATTCTCAACGTGAAGGCCGACGGTTCCGGCGGACGGAGTAACGTCGATGCCGTCTTGGCAGGACCGCAACGTACTATTGTGAATGAAGACGTTTGCCGTGGCACTCGTCTCGACGCTTACGGCCGCGACGCTGAAATTGAAGATAACGCAGTCTTCAATGTGCACGTTGACGGTTGCACCGCCGTTTGTCAGAACGCGCACGCCTTTGGTTCCCAGGGTCGTGCCGGCCCCGTTGATGGAGATGCCGCGAATGGTGACTGTTGTGTTGGCGACGGCCGAATTGATCTGAAAGCCGAACGTGGCTGAGGCCAGAGACGAGGCAAACGTGCCGGTACCGTCGAACGTCATCGGTTTCGTGACCGTGACCGTGCCGAACCCACCCGGATCGAGAACGTCGATCTCGCCGCCAGATGCCGTCTTCGAGATTGCGCCCGCGAACGTCTTGCACGGGGCGGTGCGGCTGCAGGGATTGACGTCGTCACCGACGCCGGAAACCCACGTACGCGTCGCCTGAGCGGAAGCGGACATAGTAACCAGCAAGAACATGAGTACGAAAAGAGAGAGCCGGGTAACCATTTTGTTCATAGCGATTCCTCCTCCTCAAAACCTGATTGTTAGGTGTGTAAGTTGAGCGGTGACGCCGCGCCACCGCAACCGGGCTGGTGTTTGGTTGTGGGAATATATGTGTCTTGCACTCATCGGCCTGTGACCAAAATCACGATCCCCCAAAAAGGACCGCCACTCACGTCGTCAATAGAAGTTCGACCAATTTATCACAAAAGAGTCTCGCATGAGAGCCACTTTTTATTGAGGGGAAGGTGGGCTTCCGCGGTGGTTGTGCATACCGTACCGGAGTGGTACTGTTTCACTCCCTTCGAGAATCGCGATGCTGAAAATCTCCAAACTTACCGATTACGGACTCCTCGCCGCCGTCTATCTTGCCCGGCACAACGGCGAGGTAGCCTCGGCGCGCGAGATCGCCGGGTTTTACCACCTGCCGGTTCCG
>DATAMS010000340.1:0-9525 GCA_036260495.1 Thermoanaerobaculia bacterium | reverse complement strand
AGCGTATCCGAAATGCGTCGTGGTCTGGGTAGAGCCGGGGAACGCGGGAGCTGATGCGGCAGAAGACTTCGTAGCCGATCGTCTGTGACTTCAGCCCCATCTCATTGGCGGTGATGATCTCGCCGCCCTGCTCGCCGATGAGAATCACTTCGTCGCCGTTTGCAACGCCGGCGACATCGGTGACGTCGATCGTGATGAGATCCATCGACACGCGCCCGACGACTGGAGCGCGTTTCCCGCGAACGAGCACCTCGCCGTTGTTCGACAGCAGCCGATCGTAGCCGTCGGCGTAACCGACCGGCAGCGTTGCGATGCGGCTCGTCCGCGTGGTGCGGAACGTCGTGCCGTAGCCGACCGCATGTCCGGCCGGAAGGTCCTTCAGCCGCATGATCTCCGTGCGCCAGCGCAGCACGGGCTCGATCGTGCCTGCAGCGGTAACGATGCGTTGCGGGCCGTAGAGCGCGATGCCGGCGCGGGCGAAATCGCCTGGCCGGACGAGCCCTTGCAGCGTCGCCGGAGAGTTCGCGAAATGATGACGCGGCGCGTCGATTCCGTGCTCCCGAAGCACGCCCAGCATTCGATCGTACGATGCGATCTGCTGTCCGGTGAACGGATCATTCGCATCTTCTGCGTTCGCGAAATGCGTGTAGATGCCTTCGATGCGCAGTCGCGGAGTGGCGCGAATCATTTCGATGACTTGCGGCAACTCGCTCTCGATCACGCCCATCCGGCCCATGCCGGAATCGAGCTTGAGATGAATGGCCACGTCGCTCTCGCGGGCGATTTCGCAGACCGACGCCAGCTCCTCCGGTCCGATCACGCCGATTGTGATTTCATGATCGAGGGCGAGCGAAATTTGCTTGCTAGACAGCGGCCCAAGCACCAGAAGAGGGACGTCGATCCCGTCCCACCGCAGCTCAAGCGCTTCTTCGAGCAGCGACACCGCGATCATTGCCACACGATCGTTCGCCAGCCGTTTCGCCAGCTCGACCGCGCCGTGGCCATAGCCGTCGGCCTTGAGCACCGGCACGAGCCGCGCGCCCTCGGGCAGCAGCCGCGCGATCACATCGACGTTGTGCACAAAGCGATCGAGATCGATCGTGGCGTATGTGGGCCGCAACTCACGAAGAGTAGACATGCACGTCCTGCCCGTTCACAGCGCGCGCCCGGTCGGACGCCAGAAAGCAGATGACCTCGGCGACCTCGTCCGCGGTCATCGCAGCGGGCGCGCCACCGCTTGCCGCGGCCCACATTTTCGTGTCCACCGATCCAGGGCTGACGCTGTTCACGCGCACGCCGGATTCTTTCACTTCCACTGCCAGCGCCTCGGTCATCGAGATCACCGCCGCCTTGCTGGCGCAGTACGAAACCCATCCCGGAAACTTCTCCGGCCCGATCACGCCGGAGATCGAAGCGACGTTGACGATGGCGCCGGCACGCTTTGCAATCATCGAAGGCAACGCCCGCCGCGTGGCGAGGTACGTTCCGCGAACATTGACCGCGAACATCCGATCCCAGGCTTCGGGAGTCGTATCGATCAGCGTTTTCGGATCGATCATGCCCGCGCAGTTGATGAGGATGTCGCAATCGCCGAAGCGCGACTCCGTTTCTGCGAAGAGCCCGTCGATCGCGGCTTCGTCGCTGACATCGCCGTCGATTGCCAGCATGTTCTCGCTCAGGTTCGCGGAGGCGGAGCGCGCGAAGATCACCACGCGTGCGCCGCGCATCGCCAGCATCTCCGCCGTCGCACGGCCGACCCCGCTGGAACCGCCGGTGACGACGGCAACGCGATTCTCGAATTCTTGGGTGGATATATAATCGATCGCAGGCTACCCCAAACCGCAGCGATTGAGGAGAGCGTATGAACCCTGAAATCAACAATTGGCTACAGCTCATTTTCCGGTGGGGCCACGTCGTCGCAGGCGTGATGTGGATCGGTCATCTCTGGTTCTTCAACTTCGTCAACGGACCGTTCGCGGGCAAGATGGACGGGCCCACCAAGAAAGTGGTCGTGCCGGAGCTGATGCCGCGCGCGCTCTTCTGGTTCCGCTGGGGCGCCGCGTGGACCTGGATCACCGGCTTCCTGCTGCTCGGGATCATCTACTACCAGACCAAATCCGTATTGTTCGATCAGGACCACGCCGGCAATCCGTGGCTCTGGCTGGCCATCGTTCTGATCGCGCTCGCGGTCGGATTCGTGATCTACAACCTGATCCTGAAGCAGATCAAAAACGTCACCGTGGCCAGCATCATCAACATGGTCCTCTTCGCCGCGGTTTATTGCCTGCTCGCCACCGCCGGACATTTCAGCGGCCGCGCGCTCTACATTCATTCCGGCGGCATCTTCGGCACGATGATGGCCCTCAACGTCTGGATGGTGATCTGGCCCGCGCAGCAGAAAATCATCCGCGGCATCAAGGATGGCAATCCCGCCGACGCCGAGACCGTGCGCCAGGCCGGCTTGCGCTCGCGCCAGAACACGTACATGTCCGTCCCGCTGATCTTCCTGATGATCAGCAATCACTACCCGACCGTGTACGGCGCCTCGATGTGGGTTCGCGACGGCATCCTCGCCGGCGTGATCATCGTTGGCTTCCTTTTCGTCCGATGGATGTACGCAAAGGCGGCGGCGGTTCAGGGATTCTGATGGTTTAGGTTGCCGGGTTGCCAAGTTGCCGGGTTGCCCGGCTTCGTTCCGGCAACCTGGCAACCCGGCAACCCATTCATGCGCCTTCTCCAGATCGACGCCTTCACCAGCGAACCGTTCAAGGGCAATCCCGCCGCCGTCTGTTTCATGGACGGCGCGCGGGATGACCGGTGGATGGCGAATGTCGCGGCGGAGATGAACCTCGCCGAGACGGCGTTTCTGTCGCCGCGCGACGACGGTTGGAATCTGCGCTGGTTCACGCCGGCTGTCGAAGTCGATCTCTGCGGCCACGCCACACTTGCCTCGGCGCACGCGATCTGGAGCGAGAACATCAGCAACGACGCCGTGCTGCGCTTTCACACGAAGAGCGGCGTGCTGACCGCAGCGCGCGACGGCAACTTCATCGAGCTCGATTTCCCCGCCAAGCGCGACGAAGCGATCGCCGCACCGGCCGGACTTCTCGACGCCCTCGGCATAGCCAACGCCACGTACGTTGGCCGCAATCAGTTCGACTACATCGTGGAGTTGCCATCGGAAACGGAATTGCGCAACCTCAAGCCCGATCATTCCGTGCTGCGGCAACTTCCCGTGCGTGGTGTCATCGTCACCAGCCGCGCCGGCAAAGGCCCGTACGACTTCGTCTCGCGCTTCTTCGCGCCGGCGGTGGGAGTCGATGAAGATCCGGTCACCGGTTCCGCGCATTGCTGCCTTACCCCTTTCTGGGCGCAACGGCTCGGCAAGAACGAGATGAACGCGTTCCAGGCGTCTCCGCGCGGCGGCGCGGTCCGCGTGCGGCTCGACGGCGATCGCGTGAAGCTTGCCGGTCACGCCGTCACCGTTTTTCGCGGCGAGCTCGTGGTGTGATCGCGATCGAACCGGCGAACGATCTTCAAGTCGTCCGCGAGCTCATTCTCGAATACGCATCATCCCTCGGCGTCGATCTTTCGTTTCAGGATCTCGATCATGAGCTGGCAACGCTAGCTTCGTTCTATGAATTGATCATCGTCGCGAATGAAGGCCATCGCGCCGCCGGTTGTGTGGCCCTTCGGAGTCTTGACGAGACCACATGCGAGATGAAGCGCCTCTACATCCGCCCCGAATTTCGCGGCCACAACCTCGGCCGCACGCTCGCCGAGCGCATCATCGGCGAGGCCCGGCACCGCGGTTACGAGCGGATGCGGCTCGACACGCTTCCAACGATGACCACCGCTATCCCACTCTACAAATCCCTCGGTTTCGTCGAGATCGCACCGTATCGTTTCAACCCGATCGAGGGCACAAAGTTCATGGAGTTGCGTCTGTCATTCTGAAAATTGCCCTTACCAGGCTGCCGCGTTCATGACGCGTTGAGACGTCACATTCCGGCGCGCGAACAACGTACGATCACCTTTGCGTGATCGTACTTTTGCTTTTGGGCATCCTTCTCCCGGCCGCGCTTCTCGTCGCTTGCGTCCGGCGATGGATCGCGCCGGTACCGTGGACGATTGCGCTGCTCTTGATGGCATTAACGCTCGTGTTTCTGCACGGCGCGGTGTTCAGCAACAAGCTTCCGGTGCCGGTCGATGAAGTGGCGCGCGGCTATCCATGGCGAGGAGTGTTCGGCGACGTCGTTGCCGCTAATCCGCTGACGAATGACACGGTGAAGTTGTTCCTGCCGTGGATGCAGGTGGCACGCGAGGAGTTGTCCCACGGACGCGCGCCGCTCTGGAACCGCTACTCGTTTGCCGGCTATCCGCTGTTGGCGAACGGCGAGTCGGCGCCCTTCTCGCCGTTGTTTCTGGCGACGCTGATCGTGCCGTTGCCGAAACAGATCGTGGCCATGGCAGCGCTGAAGATTTTCGCCGCGCTGCTCTTCACGTATCTCTTTCTCAAGCGCGAAAAGGTGAGCGACGCCGCGGCGGTGTTCGGCGCAATCGTCTTCGGCTTCTCGACAGTGATGACCGTTTTTCTCTACTACTCGACCGCCTCGGTCGTCGCCTTTCTCCCCGCCGCGATCTTCGCGTTGCTGCACGCCATCGACCGGCAGTCGAAGGCCAGCATCGTCTTCGTCGCGCTCGTCATTGCCACGCTGCTGGCGAACGGCCATCCCGAAAGCGTGCTGCACATCGCCGTGGGATGCAGTGCGATTCTTCTGCTCGATCTCGCCCTCAATGCCGATCGCCGCGACTGGCTGCGCCGCTTTCGCGCGCCATTGACTGGCGTCGTCGCCGGCCTCGTGCTCGGCGCACCCGCGTGGGTCCCGGTGCTCGAACAGGTGCGCATCAGCGAACGCTTCGCCTCGCTACGAAACGCCGTTCCTGTCCCGATGCTCCCCTTCACCGCGGCGTGGGCCATCATCAGTCCAAACGGATTCGGCAATCCGGTGCGGCACAACTGGTCGTGGGCGGCGCACTACATCGGTGTGGCCATCTCGTATGCCGGTCTCCTTCCGCTGGCGCTCGCGCTTGCGGCGATGATCGTGCGACGGACGGAAGCGCGCGACCGCTGGCGTATCGCGCTCGCGGTCGTTCTCTTTTTCGTGGCCATGGATTGGACGATGTTCGGCCACGCGCTGAACGCCATCCCGCCGTTCAACATCGCCGCCAACGACAAGCTGCGATTCGTCTGCATTTTTCTGATCGCAATCGTGGCGGCGAAGGCTCTCGATGTGTCGAAGATCGCCATGGGGATCGCGTCCGCGCCGATCGTGTTGCTGGCGATCTACGTCTACGTCAAACGCTCCAACCTGATGCGTCCGATTGACCTCATCGGCGTCGCGGCGATTCTCGTCTTCTTCTTGTTGCCGGCACGCTTCCAATCCTGGGCCGCGGCCGCTCTCGTCTTCGCGGAGCTCGCTGCATTCAACAGCGGCTTCAACGCGCTCGTCAACGCGAAGTACTTTCGTCCGCCGCTGCCGATCATCGATGCCTTGCGCGCGCACGCCCCGCGCGAGCCGTTTCGCGTGGCCGGGTTGGCCTGGGTTCTCCTGCCCAATTCCTCTGCGCAATACGGACTCGAAGATGTTCGCGGCAGCGATCCCATGGCCTTCGCGACATACGACAGCTACCTGCGCCGCTTCACCGCGCCGGAGCTCGGCTGGCTTCCGCTGATCAAAGACGCGAGCCGGCCCGAGCTCAATTTCCTGAATGTCCGATTCCTGTTTGGCGAGCCCGATTCATCGCCGGGCGGAGCATGGCGCCTTCTCTATCGCGGCGCCGACGGAACGCTTTGGGAGAATCCCGCGGTACTTCCGCGTTTCTTCGCGCGCGGCACGGACGTGCGCAATCTGCGCAACAACGCGCCGGGCGAGTTCGCGATGACAATCGTCGCGCCGTCGCCAACGCTCATCGAATCAAGCGAAGTGCTTGCGCCGGGACGGCATGTGTATGTTGCCGGTCAGCGCGTACCGCTACATCACATCGAAGGCACGTTCATCGGATTCGAAGTGCCCGCAGGAACCTCGGACATTCGCGTCGTGTATCGCCCGATGAGCTTCTACGGATCGTGCGTGCTGGCGCTGCTGACCGTGTTGCTGCTCTGGCTGTGGCCTGTGCGCAAAGTCGCCGCCGGGCCGGCGGCGGAACAGCCGTCGAGCCGGCGGCGCTACGCCTAGTTAGCCGTTGTCAATTGTCCATTGTCAATTGATTCTCACCGATCGACCCACCCCATCGCCCGCTCGTTGTATCGCGGTCCCGAGATCGCCTCGGGGCGCAGCGATTCGTCTAGGCGTTTCATTTCATCCGCGCTCAGTGTGATCGACGCGGCGGCGACGTTTTCTTCCAGGTACTTGCGCCGTTTCGTGCCTGGGATTGGGACGATGTCGTCGCCTTTGTGCAGCAGCCAGGCGAGTGCGATCTGCGCCGGTGTCGCGTTCCGGTTCGTGGCGATGTCGCGAACGATCGAGGCAGCGCGCACGTTCGCGTCGAAGTTCTCGCCCTGAAACCGCGGATCGTTCCGGCGGAAATCGCCTTCCGCATACTCCTCGGCGCGCTTCGCACTGCCCGCGAGAAAACCGCGGCCGAGGGGACTGAAGGGAACGAGTCCGATACCAAGCTCGCGCAGCAGCGGAATGATGCGCGGCTCGAGATTCCGCTCCCACAACGAGTACTCGCTCTGCAGCGCGGTGATCGGATGGACGGCGTGCGCGCGGCGAATCGTCTGCTCGCCCGCTTCGGACAGGCCGAGGAAGCGGACCTTTCCTTCGCGAACAAGGTCGCTCATCGTGCCGACGACTTCCTCAATCGGAATCTTCGGATCGACGCGATGCTGGTAGAGCAGATCGATGTGGTCCGTATCCAGCCGGCGTAGCGAACCCTCGACCGCGTCGCGAATGCGGCTGCTATCGACGCCGGTCATCTTCCCGTCCTCGATTTTCCAGCCGAACTTTGTAGCGATGATGACGCGATCGCGCCGCCCACGAAGCGCGCGCCCGAGCAACTCCTCATTCTTGTACGGCCCATAAACCTCGGCCGTGTCAAAGAAGTCGATGCCCAGCTCGATGGCGCGGTCGATGGTGGCCAGCGATTCCTGCTCATCCGCCGGCCCATACGATTGACTCATCCCCATGCACCCAAGCCCCTCGGCGGAAACGACCAGACCCTGAGATCCAAGCGAGCGTTTGTTCATGGTGCAACGCTACTACGGGCGTCGCTCGATCGGAAAGACGATCGCGCACTTTTGGCGCCTTCCCTTCTCATCACGCGCCGGTGGGCTTATCATCACCGATCTCAATGTCGCGGCTGAACCGATCGCTTCTTGCAGTTGCTCTCTTTGCCTTCGCCTCGTTTGCGAGGGCGGAGACGCTGCGACTTGTCACGCCGGCGGCTGGTGCGACGCTGCACGGCGGGTCATTTGCGGAGTTGCGATGGTCGGCGGAGCAGTTGCCGGCGTCGGCGGAAGAGTGGGAGGCATTTCTTTCGGTCGATGGCGGCAAGTACTACGCGTTCCGCATTACGCCGCATCTCGATATCGATCGGAAGCGATTCACCTTCCTCGTTCCCAACGTCGACAGCCGGGAAGCACGGATTCTGATTCGCACCGGCGACGAAGTGCATGAAGCACACTTCGAGACCAACGATTCGTTCGCGATTACGCGCGATCCCAACGCAGAGCAACTCGTTCCGCCGCTCGTGCAATTCGGCCGGGGTGAAGCGGCGCGCGAGGGCGACCCGGCCGTTCTCGCGTGGACCGACGGCGCCCGAAACGGCTCCGGCGTCACGAGGCAGTCATCGACGCCGGTTCCATCGCACTCATTCGGACGGATCGCGGAAGTTACGACGGACGCTCCACCGCTCCTTGCGCCCGCGGGCAAGTGGGCCGCATCTCCAACCAGTACAAGCACGCAACGAACCGCCACCTATCGGGACGCGCCGAAATCCGAGCCGCTCCCGCGATCGGTCGATCTCCTTCTGGTTTGCAGCCGCTGGAACATCTAGTTCCGCGGCCCGCGCCCGTCCGCCAGAAAACACAATCGAAGGAGAAGACGATGAAGACGTTTGTCTCATCTGTAATTTTACGTTTTGTCTTTCTTGCCATGTTCATTGCGGCGCCTCTCGCCGCGCAGTCACCCAACACCGCGACGTTGGTCGTGGACGTCGTAGATCAAACGGGCGCGGTCGTGCCGGGCGCCAAAGTCTCGTTGGTGAACGACGCCACCGGCGCAGTGCGCGACGCGCTCTCTGCGAGCAACGGCAGAGTGACGATGCCCGCGCTGTCTCTGACCGGAACCTACACTGTTCGCGTCTCGAAAGAAGGATTCGGCAATGAAGAGCGCAAGAACATCGCGCTGCGGTCCGGTGAGACCGCGACGCTGAAGTTCAGCTTGCTCGTCTCCGGCGCGTCCGAAGTCACTGTGTTTGGGACGACCGAGGGAGTGAGGGCCGATCCGCAGATCGGGAGAAGGATCGAGAGCAAGCAGATCGACGAGACGCCAATCCTCGGGCGCAAGTTGTCGACGTTGCCGCTGCTCAACTCCGCATTCCGGCAGGGAAAGGGGACCGGGGATCTTTTCGTCAATCAGACCTACTTCGTCACGGGCGCCGGCTCGCGCCGCACGACCACGTTCACGCTCGACGGCGCAAATGACGACGAAGCGTGGGGACGCCAGACGATGATTGCCACCATTCCGCTGGGCGCCGTGCAGGAAGTGACGCTGCTCTCGAATGCATTCTCGTCCGAGTACGGTTGGACCGCCGGACCGGCGCTGAATATCGTCACCAAGTCGGGCACGAACGCGCTGCATGGCGAAATGATTTACATGAACCGCCTCGGCAGGATGCAGGCGAAGAGGTTCTCGACTGACGGCTTCTGCGCACCATCGGCGCCGGCTTGCGATCCGGCCACAAAGCCCATCGCAATCACGGCCATCAGCCCGGTGGACATTCCCGACGCGCTGAACCAGTACTCCGGATCGATCGGCGGGCCGATCGTAAAAGACAAAACGTTTTTCTTTCTGACGGCTGACTATACCCGGCAGGATCGAACGGCATTTCTTTCGAAATCGCTGCCGTCATTCGTTTTGCCGGCGGATGGCAACCTCGAATATACGGGCCATTATCGCCAATCACTCTTTAATGGACGGTTGGATCACCAGCTCACATCGGGCCAGACAGTGATGCTGCGCGTTAACTCCGATCGTTTCTACGACGACAATCCCCAGGACGCCGTCGGTGGCACGAATGCACCGAGCGTTGCGCGCAAGTATTCGCGGGCATCTACGACTGCGCAACTCAACCATACTGCGGTGATCGAAGACGACCTTCTTAATGAGGCGCGATTTACATACCTGAACGGCGATCCCGTCACGAAATGGGAAGCAAAGACGCTCTCAACGGCGTACACACGCACAGGGTCCGTGCCCTTCACCATTGGACAATCACGGCTCTCCGATCTTTTTGGTC
>DATAMS010000317.1:0-6973 GCA_036260495.1 Thermoanaerobaculia bacterium | reverse complement strand
CGAGCCCTGACGGCTACTTCACGTCCACGCCCATTTCACGAAGGGCGTTGTTGAATCGCTCGTTCTCGGCGAATCGCTGGAACGAGTCGTCGTTGCGTGGATCGGGGAGCTGTTCGCCGCCCAGGACGTTGGCTTTGTATTGAAAGGCCAGCCGCAGATTGGCGATGGCGCGGTCAACGTCGCTCATTTCCGCGTAGGTGCAGGCGAGGTTGTAATAGAACATCGGGTAAGTCTTGTCTTGACTCAAACCGTATTCGAACGTCTCTTTTGCGCGTTTGAGATCGCCTGAGATGCCATAGGCCATTCCCAGATTGTCAATCAATACGTGCCAGAGCGTCTTGTCGAGAGTGACCTGCTTCTTCTCGAGCTCCAGCGCTTGCGCATAAGGCCCCGATCGCCGCGCGATAATCGTGCTTCACATACGAACGGCTACCTTCTTCAAGAAGCTTCATCGACTCCGAGGGCGACTTGACCCCCTCCTCGGATACTTCATTCGCCGTTTTCTCGCGGACCTGGATTCGCGCGAGCCGGAATTGGAGCTGGCGTGAGTTTTCTTCCGCGGAGTCGGAGATCGCGGAAATGTGAAGATCGATCCATGTACCCGCCGAAACCCACTCGGCGCGCACGTTGGAGCTGATGCCGGTCGTTTGCGGCATCCGGTAAAAGACGGCATCCCAACCGCCGATCTTCCGGAACGTCACATTCACCGGCGCCGGCAATTTCTTCTGTGACCACGCCGTGGTCTCTCCTTTCCAAAACTCATCCATGCCGCGAAATCCGCTCTGGGCTTCGAACCAGCCCGAGATGAAAAGACGTTTCGATGCGTCCTCGAAATAGAAATAACGGCTGCTGGCCGTCGAGTCGGCCCGCGGCGCGGTTCCAGCGGTGAAGCCGTCCTTCGGAATGGTCATGACCAGCCGGCTGACCGGCACGCTCAGGACATACGCGTCAGGCCGCTCGGTGATGACGAGGCGGTCGGATTGGGCCGCTGCATCGATGGCGAGTCCTGTCAGCAAGAGGAGTGCGACAAGAAGACGAGCGAGTTTCAACCTGTGCATTCATTCTCCGATCGGTCTTCGCGGCAGGAACGGCGCAGAGTCAGGAGTTCGTAGTTCTCGGCAGCAGGAACGTTGTGTACATCCAACAGCCGACGCAGAAGTCGAAGACGCCGTCGAGCACGTTGAAGAACAGCAGAGCAGCGGCGACGAGCGCTGCGGCCACTGGCGCAAACGGCAGGAGCCCGACGATGCCGAGGGCGAAGAAGAAGCCGATGCGGCAGGCGAAGCGCTTCGGCGCGGCGTCGCTGCGTTTCTCCGCGATGCCAACCGCGCGCGCAAACCGGCGTGCCAGCCATTGCATCGGGCTCGGGTATTTCGTCCACGCGCGGATCGCGTAGTCGAGCGTCAGTGCGGCGGCGAGGATCAATGCAATTCTTCCGAGTCCCGGCCACAGCACCGCCATGGCGGAGATCGCAGCCAGAGCAACGATCGTAAGGATGCACGTCACCCGGCTGGCGTTGTGATCAACGGATTCGTAGGAGACCGGGCAGGCAGCGGCTTTGCTCATCGCACAGCATCGTAACGCCGCTGGTGTTGCAGCACAAAACCCTGTGGTCGATGGTTTACCATATCGAGATGGAGTCGAAGATTCAGGCGAACGCGGAGTTGGTCCGAACCGTCGCCAAGGAGCAACTCGGCGTCGACGTCGGTTACGACGAGGCAGGAGTGCGCTGGCTGGACGGCTACATCGCCCGCCAACACGAATCCGCCTCGGACGAATTAAAGAACCAGCTCGTCAACACACTCGGATCATTTCTCGGTGAATGCATCCGGCAGACATACGGCGGCCAGTGGGCGACAGACCCTCAGTCAGGCGCCTGGTGCATCCAGTTCTCGCCCCGCAACAACGCCTATCCCTTCAACAAAGTGCGCAAACAGCTTTTCGAAGGCGCTGACGATTCGGTGCTCCCGTTCTTCACCGCCATTGCCGCGCTCTTCCCGGCGGCTGCGCAGACGCCCGCGGCGAAACCGTGGTGGAAGGTCTGGTAGGACGGGCCGCAGTCAACCCGCATCGCCGCCAGCGGCTTTCGACTCAGTGTCAGCCTTTTCTTTTTCGGCCGCCAGCTGCTGCTCGATCTGGGCAACAAGACGCCTCACCCCGCGGCGGTAGCTGAACTTGAAGTACAGCGCGACCGCCGCAGCGACGATCGAAAGCATGTAGATCACATCCAACATCGACGTTCGCTATCATTGTGCGTGCATCGGCACGACTTCGGAATAGCTCTTGCCCTGTACAGGACGAAGGACATGCCAGGCCTTCTGCGGAAGAGCTGTGAATTCAGCAAATGTTAAGCGCGAGATCACGGCGGGCTGGTCGCCTGAACGAATTTGAATTTCGAAATGATCGGTTGAAGCAGCGGCCGTCTCTGGTTCGAGGTAATAATGAAAGCCGAAAATGCTTTGCCTCGTAATATCTCCTGGATACAACTGTTCGAAAAGATCTTGATCGCGAAAATAGCGGTTGTCGCGTTCACACTCGACCCAGCCGTCTCTTGTCGCTTTATGGCCTTCCTGATACGAATGACGATTCATCCGTTCAGGTATGAGAAGTGTCACACGCGCGTCAGCTGGCTTGGCCGCACCGATATTGCGAAGTCGTACTTCCAGAGTGCTGAACTCTGACCGCAGCTCATGAGGCACGCGGAGAATGAGCGGTTCAAGAACTGCCGCTTTTTCTGCAACAAACGGATGAATATTCGTAATTGTATGCGCGATTTGGCCGCCCGACTGGTTCACGGCCAGCAAAATTGAACCTTGTTGTACGTTGACCTCGGACAGCGAGATCAATGACCGTGCGGTTTCGTCTGACAGAAAGATCGCGGGATGAGCATTCGATTCGTGATCTTGCTTCAGCTGAAGTAGTCGCTCGACTGTGTACGATTTCTCATCGGCATCGATCACGTCGTGATGGATCGGACACATTAAGATCAGGTTTTCGAATGAGTTGCGCTGTTCATCCGTTTGTAAGGTGTCATAACGAGCGCCTTTGGGATTACGCGCACGAATGTGGCAGATCCGACCCGTGAGGGTGCCCGACGCCGGGTCGATAAGTGGCAAAGGACAACGCGGGAACGCGCAGGCATTGCCCGACACTGCGTAGAGCCGCTTTGCTGTTGCCTCTGTTACTCGTGCCATTTATTCGGTGATGATACGCGAAAAGCTGATCCGCCGGTCCTTTAGTTAACGCCCGACGCGTAAGCATTGACGCGCCGAGCGTAATAGTGTGTCCGATCGTCTGGAAATCGTCGCCTTTTTGCTGAGCACGGCGAGTCTCAGTTCTCAACCAAGCTCTGGCAATGTCAATGACCCGCTGGCGCGCTTGCAATCGTCCTGAGTGAGGATCCCTACGCCACCTTCGGCTGATACCCGCACAACGGATCTTCTTCGAACACATCGCCCGTCATCGACCAGGCTCGTGCTCTTGATCCGCCGCACAAATCCCGGAACTCGCAACGGCCGCATTTGCCTTTTAGGTTGCTTGTGTTGCGGAGGGAGACGAAGAGGTCGCTGGTGCGGTAGATCTGGCTGAGTGACTCGGTCTTTACGTTGCCTGCCTTCAATGGGAGGAAGCCGCTGGGGAAGACGTCGCCGATGTGGGAGATGAAGACGAAGCCTTTGCCTTCGTTGACGCCGCGGGGGGCGCGGGACGTGGCGGCGTGTTGTGCTTTGACGCCGAGGGGCATGGGGCGGGCGCCATGGCCGAGGAAGAGGGTGGAGGCGTCGATCAGGCCGGTCTCGCGGTCGCGGAGGTCGTCGATGCGGCGGCCGTTTTCGAGGGCCATTCGTTGCAGCATGTAGCGGCGGTAGTGCATCGCTTCCGTCGTGCGGATCGCGAACGGCACGCGTTTCGATGTCTCGTAAAGGTAGCTGAAGAGATGCTCGACCGTCTCCGCAGTGACGAGATCGCCGCGTTTTCCGCGTCCGGTCGGAACCAGGAAGAAGACGCTCCACATGGCGATGCCGAGGTCGGTGAGGAGCGCGACCATGTTGGGAAGATCGTCGATCGTCCGGCGCGTCACTGTCGTGTTGATCTGGACCGGAATCCCTTCTTTTCTTGCAGCCTCGATTGCGCGGATCGTGATGTCGAACGAGCCGTCGACGCGGCGGAAAGCGTCGTGCATATCGGCGCGCGACGCGTCGAGACTGACTGCCAGTCGCGACAAGCCGTGATTCTTCATACGCGCCACCGCGCCCTCGGTGAGCAGCGGCGTTGCGCTCGGCGTCAGCGCCGGCTCGAGGCCGCGATCCTTGGCGTAACGGATCATGTCGTACGTGTCTTCGCGCTTGAGCGGATCGCCGCCGGTGATGACGAAGACGCGCGGCTTCATCAGCGCCACTTCGTCGATGAGCGCGAAGCCTTCCTCGGTCGTGAGCTCGAACTGGCTCCGCTTCGGTTGCGCGGCGGCGCGGCAATGCACGCATGCGAGATCGCAGGCGCGCGTGTTTTCCCAGATGACCACAAACGGACTGACGTTGAAATCGACTGTGTCGTTCATAGAAGTCCCGTGCTCCGTGCCCAATCGCGATACGCCTCCGGCAGAATCTCCGACGGCTTGATCTCGGCGCGGCCTCCCCAATAGACGTTCGTGTGCGTGAAGCCGATGGCGATGGCGTTGAGATGCGCGTCGATCGCGCTCTTGTGCGCCATCACGCTTTCTTTCGTTTCGCCGTGCGCGACGGCCATGATGTTGACGTTGTTCAATTCCGGTCCGGCATCGCGCCAGTAGCAGTGCGTGAGGATTTCGAAGCGGCCGATCTCGCATCCCGCTTCAATCTCGCGTCCGGCCGGCACGGCCCAATGAAAGAGGCCGTTGAAGCTCGAGACGCGCTCGGCGCCGCCTACCGGTTTGGTGTGTTCGAGGAATGTGGAGAAGCGTCCGATCACGCCGCGGCGATCGAGCTCGCTTGCGATCTCGAGGAACGTGGCGGGATGGATTCCCGCCGCCAGAGCGCGCCGGGACCACAATCCCGGCCCGATCTCCGACGGTGCGAGGTCGCCTTTGAGCGCTGCGAGCACGTGCCATTCAGGCTCGTTGAGCTCGACGACGGCGGGCTGCGTCGCTGCCGCGCGCTGCGGCGACATCGCGCCGATCGCCATCCCTTTGCGGCGCATGTGACCGACGCCGAGAACGAAGGCGCGAAGCGTGGGCATGATGCGAAACTTGCCGGCGCCGATCCTGCGGCGGAGATACTCGCAGTGTGCCTCCAGCGAAAACTCCGAAGGAACCTTGATCGTCGTCCAGAGGCGCCAATCCGTCGGACCGTTCTCGCCGTTGCGGATGACGACGTGGCCGGAGAAAGGATCGCGCTTGGCGATGAATGCGAAGGCCGCGTCGAGCAGCTCCTCGTCGATCTTCCAGGCCACGAGCGCGCCTTGCGCGAGGTTCGTCGCCAGCAGCGTTTGGCGCACGCGGCGAATCGTTCCCGCTTCGAGCATGGCCCGGATGCGCTGGGTGACGACGGCGAGCGGAACGCCCGACAGCTCGGCGATCTTGCTGAACGGATCGCTCACGAATCCGCGAATGCGATCCTCGGACACTTCGAGGATGCGGCGATTGATCGGATCGCTGGTGCGGATCGACGAACGGACGGACGATCCGCCAGGTGCGTCGTCCGCGAACGACGCAACGTCCGGTGTTGTCACCTCGGCTTCGAGCCCGATCATTCCGGCGCTCCCGAGATGACTTCCGAATCGAGCAGGTAGCAGCCGGGATCGGACTGCCAGTAATCACCCGTCGCCGCCTCGGCGCGCGCGCGGAAGTTGCCGTTGCAGCACGGCAGCCATTGGCACGTCGCGCAGCGTCCGCGCAGCAGCGGCTTGCGGTCGCGCAAATTGCTCAGAAGCTGGACTCGCGAGTCGTTCCAGATCTCCGAGAATGGCCGTTCGCGAATCGATCCAACTGCATGCGTCGACGTGAACTGATCGGGATGGACCATGCCGAAGCTGTCGATGGCTGCGATGGCGATGCCGGAGCGGTTGCCGCCGTTGTTGCGCATCAACGAGAGCGCTTCGTCCGCGCGGACAGGATCGCGGTCGAGCAGCCAGTAATAGATGAAGGGAGCGTCGGCATGATTGTCGACCGTCATCACTTCGATCTCGCGCCCCTCGGCAGTCCAGCGTTCGACCTGTTCGAGGAGTTTGTTCATCAGCACGCGCTTCTGCTCGGCCTCGAGATCGATGCCTTCGAGATACGAGCCGCGGCCCGAATAAACGAGGTGATAGATACAGAGCCGGCCGATGCCTTCGTTCTCCACGAGCCGGAAAACGCTATCGACTTCATCGACGTTGTCCTGCGTCACCGTAAAGCGGACGCCGACGCGGATGCCGGCATCGCGGCAGTTGCGGATGCCGCGCAGCGCATCGCGATACGCGCCTTCGCGGCAGCGCATGCGGTCGTGGCGTTCTTCATCGCCGTCGACGCTGATGCCGACGTAGGTCACGCCGATATCGGCGATCTTCTGCGCTTTCTCTTTCGTGATCAGCGTTCCGTTCGTCGAGAAGGTCACGCGAACGCCGAGGGACATGGCGTAGGCGGCGAGCTCGAAGATGTCGGGGCGGACCAACGGTTCGCCGCCGGAGATCAGAAGCGCCGGCACATGCAGCGCCGCCAGATCCTCGATCATCGCCTTCGCCTCGGCGGTCGTCAGCTCGTTCGCGAACTTGACGGTCTCTGCGTCCGCGTAGCAGTGAACGCATTCGAGGTTGCACGTTTTCGTGGCGTTCCAAACCACGACCGGTCCGCTGCCGGGCCGCGCGCCAGTCGTCTGATGCGCTGATTGATCGTGATAGCGAAGCCGGTCACCAAAGTAAGAGGAGCCACCGAGTAGTTTCGTCACGCTGATCATGTCGTCTCCGTTTGTCGAAAGAATCATCGGCCCGGCGTAAACAGGAGAACGTGACGGCATCTACGCCG
>DATAMS010000205.1:0-4815 GCA_036260495.1 Thermoanaerobaculia bacterium | reverse complement strand
CAGATCGCCGGACTGACCGCCAAGATCAAAGTGCTGAACAAGACGGTGAGCTCGATGATGGAGAGGCACCCTGCGGCGAAGATCGTTGCCCAGATCTCCGGTGTGGGTGAGCTCACCGCGCTTGCCTACGTGCTGACGATCGAAGATCCGCAACGCATCCGCCGGAGTCGGAGCGCCGGCGCCTATTTTGGGCTCGTGCCAGGAACCGACGACTCGGGCGAAAAGCATCAAGGGAAACGGATCACCAAAGAGGGAGATCCATTCTGTCGCCGCCTTCTGGTCATGGCGGCTCAATACATCCTCGGTCACTTTGGAAAGGACTCGGATCTGCGCCGGCACGGGCAAGCCATTGCAGAGCGAGGAGGAAAGAACGCGAAGAAACGAGCAGTCGTGGCGGTGGCGCGCAAGCTCGCGGTGGTGATGCATCACCTATGGATATGCAACGAAACCTACGTGCCGCTGTTCAACTCCGCAAAAATTGACATTGCCGCATAGCCCGAGGCGAAGAGACCAAAAAAGCAGCAGCAAAGAAAGCAGCAGCATAAGGAGGCAGACAGAACCTTCAACGACGAGATGCCCAGGTCGGGTGACTGCGTTCAGTGTCTCGATCCGGCGCAAGCCGAGATCGTCACAAAGATTGCAGCACCCACTCAAACGAGTCGGACCCCCTCATGCACCCGGCAACACGATGCCGATCAAGAGTGCGAATGGAAGCAAGGACGATCTCGTCGCCGAAGGGATAGATAAAACCAAAAAGGAACCGCCGCCACGGCGTCGGCGATTGACAAATGACGGCCTTCTCATGGAAGACACAAAGCTCACGGAGGCAATGCTTCACTCTGTTCTCTTTGTGCCTCTGTGGTTAAAGGGTTTGGTAAGGCGGCCCAAAGCAGCAATCCCAAGGCAACGACGATCTCGATGACTCCGTTCAGACGCAAATCGCCGCGATGGTTCTGCAGCAGATCGGCGCCGTTTCCGACGAGCAGCGCCACGGCGATCGTCAGCGGATAGGCGAGGAGGTTCCCGCCGAAGACGTAACGAATCACGATAAAGGCGAGGAGTGCCGTTGCTGCTGCCGTCACGAGCATCAGCGGTGTCTGTTTCAGGTTTGCGGATGAATCGAGCGTTGCGAAAAAGAGCGCCACGATTCCGATCGTTGGCGGAATCCACGCCTTCGAACGAAAGCCGCGCAGCGCCAGCAGAAACAGGCCGAAGATCGAGGAGAAAATGAGCGTGCGGAGAATCGTGGAGAGGATGCCGAGAAGGGCGGGCAGCGGCAGGGCGGCGGCGTCGGGGACGTTGAACGACGGCATCGCTGCCAGCGACGGGAAGCGCAGAGCAAGCGCTTGCTGGCCGATGCGGAAAAGGACGGCGATGCCGATCGCGGTCAGCGCGGCGACGACTGCGGAGCGGCCAAGCGCGGCACGGGCATCGCGGCGCGCGAGATGGAACGCTTGCGGATACGCCGCCGCAAGCGCGGCGACGGCGAGGAAGACCAGCCCCATCTGCAGGCCGACGTTGCGCACGACGTCGATGATCTGGCCGCTGATGAACGTCTCCCACCGAATCGACGTGTTGTATCCAAACAGCGTCGACTCCCAGCGCGCGAAAACGGAGATGAGCGGAATGATCGCCAGCGCCAGCGTCCATCGCAACGCGCGTTGCCACGGGAAGCGCTGACGGCGCAATGCGATCACGAAGCCGGCCACGATCAGCGACAGAATCGCCAATCCGCCGACGATACGCACGATGGTAAAGACGATGTTGAGCAGCGTCGTCGGCTCGCGGTAACCGCTGTCCGGCACTTTCACCGTGGCTGTGAATTCGGTGACCTCCGTGCCGGCCACGCGCACGCTGATGCGCCGCCAGGCGTCGGCGGTAAGGGGCTGTTTTTCCTGAAAGTGGAAGAGCCAGTCGCGGCGGTTCTGCTGCTGATAGCTGAGCGCTTCCTTCAGGTCGAACGTGCGGACATCTTCGTTGTACTGCGCGAACGAACGTTGCGCGATCGCCAGTGCCTGCGGCTGCTCGAGGCGCGGCCCGGCGCGGCGCTCATCCTGATACTTGTGATAGCCGGCCACGCGCGACGTGCGCGGATCGACTTCGATGAAGTACTCGTCCTTCACCTGCGGCGCGAACGAGCGCACCATCCACGTCGCGGTCGGAATCTTCGTCTTCATCACGTTCACGAGCGACGGCACGCTCATCCCGTTGCGCAGGATGTAATCGACGGCCAGTCCATCGTAGCCGCCGGGCGTGCCGCCATCCTCGCGCGGCGAGTCGCGCTCCCACGAACGGAAGCCTTCGACCGGCGTGGCAATCGTGCGCATGGCCGCGGCGGGTGGCGGACCGAAGCGCGAAGCGATCCGTTTGGCGTCCTCTTTCGTGATGCGGTAGTCGACCGCGTCGTCGATCGACGGAAGGTGCAGCGCGATTGCGCCCGCGGCCAGCAGCACGACGACGATGCACGCGAGGAGTTTGCCGCGAGTCACCGGCATTTTCGGGAACGTGAACGCGGGCCCGGCCGTCACCTCGGCGCGCTCAGGAACAGGCTTCAGCGCCAGCGTTTCGTTCGAGAGATCGTCGTCCGGGACGAAGCCTTTGTTGCGAATGTAGAGCGCAATCGAGATCAGCATCGGGATCGCGAAGACGAGGCTGGCCAGTCCGCCGGAGATGACGTAGTAACGATTGCCGGAGCGCAGCAACAGCATCGCCGTGTAAAGCGCGTCGACCGTGTAATGCCAGATCAGCAGCGGCAGGATCCCGAAACGCATCATCAGGAATCCGATCAACACGCCGGCGAGTCCGACTTCGACGCCTCGGATGTAGAACGGCTGATTCGGATACGTGGCGTGGCCGAATCCCCAGATGAATCCCGCGGCGACGATCGCGGCCACGCGCGAACGCAAAATCTTTTCGAAGAAGGGAATCGAGAACGCACGCGACATAAATTCTTCGCTGAGCGCGGGGAAGAATCCGGCGAAGAGCACGGCGATCCAGGGAAACGCCGTGTTCAGCATGTCGTCGTACGGCACCTCGGCCGGTGCCCACGCGCCGAACTTGTCGGCGATCAGATAGAACGCCGTCTGGTAGCACATGAAAAACGCCACCAGCGTGTAGCCGATGATGAACGACAGGAAGACGCGCTTCGACGTGAGAGCACGGGGACTCCAGATTCGCGCAAAGGAAAGTTGTTTCGGGAAGCGGCCGCGGAACATCACCTCGCCCGCGCCCACGATGACGACGAGCAGCATCGCGACGCCGACGCCTTGCAGAATTGCGCCGAACGCGAATTGCGCGAGGAACGCGGGATAGGAGCTCGTCGTGTCGTAGCCTGCCAGCGCGCTCGGCCACGAATTCAGCGTCGTTCCGGTGACGAGAACGATGGCGGCGATTCCGATGCCGAGGAGGAGACGGAGGCGGAGGTCACCGCGGATGAGGCGCGTGACGAACACCGCCACGATGCAGATGCCGGTGATGATGAAGAAAACCGTGTCGACATTACCGGCCAGCAGATTCTTCGATCGCAGCTCGCGATACGAGCGCTGCCACTCCTCGGGCACCTTCACGCGCGTTGAGAAACTGCGAATGCGATCGCCGTCAACGGTGACGACCGTTCGATACGGCGCGCCAGCGGGATGCACGGTGCGCGATTCCCACGTGAAGATGCGCTGCATCCGATGCGGCAGCCGCCGCTCGCTTTGCGAAACGAGTTGGAGATCGCCGAGGTTTGTGTGGACGCTGGAGAGAAACGTTTCGGCGATGCGGCGCGCGCCGGCGACGTCGGGCGAAGCAATTGCGCGATCCTCGGGGATCCGATCGCTGAAGCCGGTCACCTCGCCGGTCGGCGCAATGGCGACGCGGATCTCTTCTTCCTGCAACGGACGGAACCAGCGATGCGACCACGACCACAGCCGCACATCGCGTTTGAAGATCTCGTTCGCTTTTTTCAGCCCGACCGAGCGCTCCAGAAAAATGCGCGCTTCGTCGTCGGAATCGAACGTGGCGCTGTGCTTCATGCCGCGCGTGTCGATCTGTTGTGCGGCGACGACGCGTGCGGCGAGCTGCTGCGATGAGTCGCGGTCATACCGAAACTCGATCGACGCCTCGGGGAACGCAGCGCTGAACCAGTTGAGGACGACGAAGATCGAGACGGCGGCAATGGCGAGGCAGGCGGCGATGAGAAACCAGTCGCGCCGGTTGAGTCGCTCGTGATTCATTTGCTGACTATACGTGCGGCGGGCCGGATGCTGTATCGGCCGGTGTGACGTTTGTGTCCCTTCGTGCCGAACGGCGCCCGAAGTAGAAGCCGAGCCCGAAAAGCGCCGCTGGCCCGATGCCGCCAAACAACACTAATACTGCGCAAAGCACCAACAGTTCCGGCAGACCCAGCGTCCCGAACATCACGCCAGCGCTTGCAGCGCCTTCTCCATCCGCTTGATGCCCTCCGCGGCCTCGTCCTGCGAGAGGTTGAGAGGCGGACGGAATCGCGCGGAGCGATTGCCAGAGGAAAGCGCCATGACGTCGTTGGCGAGGAACGACTTCAGCGCGGCGTCGCGGATCTCGCCGCTCGGCAGATCGAACGCAGTCATCAGGCCGCGACCGCGCACGTTCGAAACTAGGCTCGGGAACTCGTCCGCAAAACGCTGCAGCTCGCTCTTGAAGTACGCGCCAACGGTTGCGGCATTCTCGACGAGCCCTTCCTCATCGATGACTTCGAAGTAGCGTTGCGAGCGAACCATGTCGGTGAGATTGCCGCCCCACGTCGAGTTGATGCGCGAGCTGACGGCGAAGACGTTGTCGTCGATGTCGAAGAGA
>DATAMS010000146.1:0-8497 GCA_036260495.1 Thermoanaerobaculia bacterium | reverse complement strand
CGGAACGCGAGGCAACGTCGAGACAGGATCGGCCACGATCCTGGCGCGCTTCAAACGCGGCACCGACATCGAGTTGAAAGCGGCGCGCCTCGCCTCCGATCTCGCGCCGTTGCGCGCGCGCCTGCCGCAGCACGCCTCGCTTTCCATCTGGCCGGCGCGGAGCGGCGCGCGCGCGAACAGCGTCTTCGCCATCACCGGCGCCGATGCCGGCGGCGTGGCGGAACGGATCGCCGAGGAGTTGCGGTCCACGATGGGTGTGCGGGAAGTGCAGACATTCGGGACGGCCGCGCCCGAGCTCGACGTGCAACTGACGAGCGACAACATCGTGAGCGCAAACGAGGTCGCACAAGGACTGACGCGGCGTCCGATCGGCGACGCGCGTGTCGGATCGCGTCGCATGCCGTTGTCTGCGGCGGCAGCCGCGACAAACATTCGCGACGTTCCGATTCGGGCGCCGGCGTTGGTGCGCCTCGAATCGATCGCCACGATTCAACAGCGCCGCGAGGAACCTGCGTCGATCGCGCGGCTCGACGGCAAGTCCGCCGCGATGCTCATGGTCTACCGCGACGACGACACTCCCCTGCTTCGCTTCGACCGCGAAGTGCAGCGCGTCCTCGGCAACCGCGGAACGATGCTCTGGAGCGATGCCGGCGAATTGCGAGTCATCCTCGTGCGCCTCCTGATCGCCGCGGCGATCTCAACGATCATTCTGGCGATCGCCGATTTCCCCCTCGCGCTCTGGATTCCCGCCGCAATCGCGCTGATCATCAACGTCTGGAGCATCGCCTCGATCCGCGTCGATGCGCAGACCCTCCTCGCCTCGGCCATCGGAATCGCCGCCATCACACCGTTCGCCGCCGGACGCCGCATCTCGCGAACCATCTGGCCGCTGCTCCTCGCCGCATTCTTCGCGTTGCTCCTCCCCATCGCCACAATCTTCAGCAGCGGCGCCCTCGCCCCCTTACTCTCGCCGCCCGCAAACGCGTTCGCCATCGCCGCGTGCAGCGCGCTAGCCGCCGCATTTCTCGTAACGCCGAAAAGCGTCGCGCCGCGAACCGTCGTAGCGCCGGCGGCCCGCCGGCTGTTCCGCCGCCGGCCCGGCGGCGATGTCGAAAAAAACCATCACACCATCAAACCCCTCCTCCGCAACTCCGCCAGCGTCGTTCTCGCCTGCCTCACCTTCGCCGTCTTTTTCCTCGCATGGTTCGGCGACCACCTCGACCCCCGCCGCAGCCGCGGCAGCGCCGACCGAAGCAGCGTCTACGTCCGCATGCAACTCCCATCAGGCACAACGCTGGCGCAGACCACACGCGCCGCGCAATCGATCGAGAATGCCATTCGTGCTCTTCCCGGCGTAAAACGCTTCCGAACATTCGCAAACGCGGGCAGCGCGACCGTCGTCATCGAAGTCGAACCGCGCTACCAGCAGGCGCAGCGATTCGATCTCTTTCAAATCGCCCTCCGCACCCGCATCCCCTCGGCCTGGGGAACAGTGACCATTCAAAGCGCATCGGACCGTGGATCATCGTCCGCACTCGCCGAGTCGATCGAGGAACAGCCATACGCCGATGATGAAGGCCGTATCTATCGTTTCCTGTTGAAGAGCACCGACCCCGATGTGCTGCGCCGCACCGCCGAGGCGCTGACGACGAAAATCGCACGAAGCGATGTGGCGCGCAGTTCGATTCGCAGCCTCTGGCCCGACGCCTCGCAACGCACCGAGCTCGTGCCCGAGAAGAATCTGGCGCCAGAGATGATGGAGGCTGCGGCCTCAGAGTTGTCGCGCCTCACCTTCCCGCCGCCGCAAACGACTCTGCCAAACGGCACCATTCTTCGCGTGGCCGCGCGCGACGCGCCAAAGAACCCCGACGACATTCCCTTTCGCGATGTTCTCTTCGCCCGTCCTCTCCGCCTCGGCGACAACACGCTCGTCGTCGAGCGCGCGTTCGACGTGCGGCAATCGTCAACGGAAGGCGCCGTCACGCGCGAGCTCGGCAGGTTCGTGCTGCCGATGGAGATCGCCGTGAGTGCGCCGACCGCAGAGCAATTGATCACCAAGCGGCTGGGCATCGACCGCACGGTCGCCCTCTTTCCGATGCCCGCTGGCGTCATCGCTGAACGCCCGCAACTCGCCGCGTGGACCTTCTCGATCGCGAAGTTCAGGCTCGCCGCAGTAGCCGCCTTTCTTCCGCTGCTCCTCTTCACCGCCGCCGCCATCGCCCTCGGCTCTCTGTCGCGCGCGCTGATCGCATTGGCTTCCGCCGCCGTCTCGCTCGCGTTCGTCGCGCCAGTCCTTGCCGCCGCTGCCGCACGGCTCGACGAGACGGCGTTGCTGGCAACTGGCGCCGCGCTCTGCTGTGTCGTCGCACTTGCCGTAACGGCGCTGCTTCGAAGCGGCCGCTCGACGAGCGGGAGTTATCGCTTCGTCCGAAGTTCTTTGCGGCCGTTCATTGTCGCGACGATTGCGTCGGGCGCATTCCTGCTCATCGACGCCAGCGCCCGCCCCGCGATCGGCGACGTCTGGCGCGCGCCGTTGTTCGCCGCCGCGACGGTGCTCATCGCCGGAATCCCGGCCGCGCTGATCCTCCCGGCGTCGCTCGACATTCTTCTGCGCGATGCTGCGCGGCGCCGCGGCGCCGCGGCCCGTGCGATCGCTCATCCGATAATGTGGACTGATCCAAGCGCGACGTTGCAACCATCCGCGTCATCCGAGTTGCCGCAACTCACCGTCCGCAACCTCACCAAAATCTACGGGACGGGATTCCGCGCCCTTCACCGCGTCAGCTTCGACCTCACTCCCGGCGTCATTGGTCTCCTCGGCCCCAACGGCGCGGGCAAGACGACGCTGCTGCGAATCCTGACCGGACTCCTGCAGCCGACGCGCGGAACGATCACCTGGCGCGGCGTCCCGATCAGCGCCAACAACATTGCGGATTTCCGCCGATCGATCGGTTTCCTCCCGCAGGAATTCAACGCCTACGCCGGCCTCACTGCGACGCAGTTCCTCGATTTCTGGGCTCTCGAGCGCGGCATGGACGGGACAACGCAGCGGCACAAACAAATCGAGGACCTGCTGAACGCTGTCGGACTGGAAGAGCACGCCAACCGCCGCGTTCGCGATTTCTCCGGCGGCATGCGCCAGCGCATCGGCATCGCCCGCGCCCTCCTCGGCGACCCGCCACTCCTCGTCGTCGACGAACCAACCACAGGCCTCGACATCGAAGCCCGCCACCGCTTTCGCGACCTCCTGACCTCCATCGCCCGCGATCGAATCGTGATCCTCTCCAGCCACATCGCCAGCGACATCGAAACGACCGCCACCCACATCCTCCTCCTCGCGAGAGGCGAGCTGCGCTGGCAAGGCAGCGTCGAAGCGCTCCTGGCCCGCGCGCGCGGAAGAGTCTTCGAAACGATCGTCCCCGACGCCGAGGTCCGCGCGCTCTCCCATCAATACCGCATCACCACCAGAGTGCGAGTCCCAACCGGAATCCGCCTCCGCGCCGTCGCCGCCGAGGGCCAACCTCTGCCCGGCGCCGAAGTGAAACCCACGCTCGAAGAGGCCTACCTCAGCGAAGTCTCAACCGGCGCGATCAGGCACGGGAGCTTCGCGTTCGTGTTTGAGAACCAGCGGCGGAACGCCGCAGATGTGGTGGTTCGATCGGGGACAAGATCAACCAAGAGAGACTGAGATCGCTGAGCAACGTTCTCACGCGAAGGCGCGAAGTTTTTCGTTCTTGTCTTCGCGATCTTCGCGGCTTCGCGTGAGATATGGGTTGCGCGCTAGAAACTGCTGCAGCACCCTCAAATCGTTCTTGAACAACGTCCGGGGGTTCGTGATGTCGAACTTGATCATGGCGCCGCGGTAACCACGATCTCCTCAGGGGAGACCGCCGGCTTCATTGTGATTGGCACGGCCACGTCTGGCCAACGCCGAGCTCGAGACCCAACGACCCCTCACCGGCTCACGTACGGATTCCCGCGAATGAAAAATCGGAGCGGCCAGTGCGCGGCTTCACCGGAGTTTTCGATGCCGATTCGGGGACTGACCGCGATTTCATCCTCGTTGACGGGTTGATCGCGGCCTGTGAGCCAGAGCGCGTTTCCGTCGAGCGGCTCGCCGTCGAGCGCTTTGCCGACGGCCATCGCGGTGCAGAGTTTGGCGGGTCCGTTCAGCAGATCGCGATCGCGTTTCGCCTTCGGGCGGCGCTCCCGCATCGATTCGATTCCTTGCAACGGTTCGGCAGCGCGCAACAGCACGGCCTCGGCGATGTCGCCTTCCGCGGTGACTACGTTGAGACACCAGTGCATTCCGTACGTGAAGTAGACGTAGGCGTGGCCGCCTTCGAGGTACATCGATTCATTGCGCGCGCTTCGAAGACCTCGGCGGGCGTGGCTGGCGGAATCGTTGGCGCCGAGGTAGGCCTCGACTTCGACGAGACGCGCGGCCAGCAACTCGCGTCCGATGCGACGCCACAACACGCAGCCGAGGAGAGAGCGCGCCACGGTCACCGTGTCCTGCAGATAGAACGACCGAGGGAGCTTCGGGGTCATGTCGAAGGAAGGGCTCGATTCGAGGCGCGGCGATCGAGTTGATCTTCGCTGACGTATCGATTGATGAGACGAACGAGGTCCGCGTGAACGCCCGGCGGCGCGCCGATGATGTTGCCGCGCTCGAGCCAGCGGTTGCCGCCGGAGAAATCGCTGAAGACACCACCAGCTTCGGTGACGAGCAGCGAGCCCGCCGCAACGTCCCACGGCGAAAGATGAAGCTCGAAGAAGCCGTCGAAGATGCCGGCGGCGGTGTAGGCGAGATCGATCGCGGCCGAGCCGGCGCGGCGCACGCCTTTCGCGACACTGATTACTTCGCGGAAGATTTCCGAATAGACCGCGACGAACTGCTGCGCGCGAAACGGAAATCCGGTGGCGAGGAACGCGCCTTCGAGCGTGGCTTGATTGGAAACGCGCATCCGTTTGCCGTTGCGAAACGCGCCCGCGCCGCGCTCGGCAGTGAAGAAGAGATCGCGCAGCGGCTCATGAACGACGCCGGCCGTGATCTCGTCGCCGGTCTTCAGCCCGATCGAGACGGACCAGACCGGAAAGTGCTGGAGGTAGTTCGAGGTGCCGTCGAGCGGATCGATGATCCACGTTCGCCCGCTCGTGCCCTCGGCGCTGATGCCGCCTTCTTCGCCGAGGATGGCGTCGTGCGGGAAATGCTCGCGGATGAATGCCACGATCGCTGCTTCACTCTCGCGATCGGCGCGCGAAACCCAATCGTTGCGCGACTTCAGGTCAGCATCGTCCTTCCCAAGATGCTCCCAGTATTTCAGAAGGATTGCTGCGCCGAGTGTGGCGGCCTGCGCCGCCAACTCAACGTCACTACCCGCGGTCGTCATCGAGCGATTCTATCCGCGTCGAGGAGACGTGCCGCGCCACGTTTTTTTGTCCGTCTCCCCGTCACCGACTCGCCCCTCCCGCGGATGTTATGCTCCAAACGGGTCGATGCAACCACCACGGATTTCCAGATATCGCGTAGGGCGTCTCATTGGCGCCGGCGGAATGGGGGAGGTTTATCTCGCCGAGGACGAGACTCTCAACCGCAAGGTCGCGCTGAAGCTGCTTCCGGTGCGATTCACGCAGGACGAAGAGCGCGTCCGCCGTTTTCAACGCGAGGCCCGCGCCGCCTCGGCACTCAATCATCCGAACATCCTCACGATTTACGAGATCGGCCATACCGACTCGGTTCACTACATCGCCACCGAGTACATCGAAGGCGAGACGTTGCGCGATCGGATGGCGAAGCAGCGGCTCAAGATCGCCGAGGTGCTCGATGTGGCGACGGGCGTGGCCAGCGCGCTGGCCGCCGCACACGACGCCGGCATCATCCATCGCGACATCAAGCCGGAAAACATCATGGTCCGGCCCGACGGCGTCGTGAAGGTGCTCGACTTCGGCCTTGCCAAGCTTGCCGATCCGGAGTCCGCGCTCAAAGACAGCTCCAGCGGCGGCGTCATGGGGACGCTGCTCTACATTTCTCCCGAACAGGCGCGCGGCCTTCAACCCGATGCGCGCTCGGACCTGTATTCGCTCGGCGCTGTGATGTACGAGATGATCACCGGCCACGCTCCATTGCGCGGCGAGAGCTTCATCGACATCGCCTTCGCGATCGCCAACGACAAACCGAAGCCGCCGTCGCGCTCCGTCGATGGTGTGCCACCGGAGCTCGACAACATCATTCTGAAGTTGCTGGAAAAAGATCGCGACCGGCGCTACGCCTCGGCGCGCCAACTTCTTGGCGATCTCAACACGCTTCGTAAGGAGCTGGAGTTCGAAAACAAACTCAACTCGCTGGAGATGCAGCGCCACGTCTCCGCGCCCGGATTCGCGCAGCAGCAGACGGCGCAGATGACGTTTCCGATTAAAACGCGCAACGGAGTGCGTCGCGCATTTCGCGATAAGCGCGTCGTCGTGCCGCTGGCTTTCCTGGTCCTGACCATCCTTGCTGCTGTTGGATACACAATCGCAAGAAAAGGCCTCTTCGCTGACCGTATTGACAGCGTGGCCGTGCTGCCATTCGTTAATGTATCGGGCGATCCGAATAGTGAATATCTCAGCGACGGTCTGACCGACAGCATTATGGATTCTTTGTCACAATTGCCGGAGCTCCATGTTGTCGCCCAGAGCACAGTCTTCGTTTACAAAGGGAAGAAGGGCATCGATCCGCTCGCAGTCGGCCGCGAGCTGCACGTGCGTGGCGTCATTACAGGCCGTTTGATTCAGCGCGGCAACACGATCGTCGTCCGCGCGTCATTAACCGACGTCACGCGCGGTACGCAGGTGTGGGGCCAGCAATACGACCGCAGTCTTTCCGACGTGGTCGCACTACAGAAGGATTTATCCGAGGAGATCTCGTCGCAGCTCCAACCGCATTTGACCGGCGAAGAGCGGAAACTGATGAACCGCAGCCGGCCGGAAAGCAATGAAGCCTTTCAGCTCTATTTGAAAGGTCACTACTACGCGACCAAGTTCAATGATGAAGAATCGATCCGCAAAGGAATCGCCTATTTCAATCAATCGATCGAACGTGATCCCACGTATGCGCTCGCATACGCGGGCCTGGCGGCCGCTTATTATCAACTCTCGAACTTGTACATGCCTCCGCGGGAAGCGATGCCGCGGGTGCGCGAAGCCGCCGAGCGCGCCCTCGCACTCGACGAGTCGCTGGCGCAGGCGCACATGTGCATGGCCCTAGCGCTCACCTGGTACGATTGGGATTTTGTTAAGGGCGAGAAAGAGTTTCGCCGCGCCATTGCGCTCAATGGCAATGACTCCGAGGCCCATCGGGCGTACGGCGATTTTCTTGCGGCAATGGGGCGATTCAATGAAGCAATCATCGAGAAACGCCGCGCGGAGCAACTCGATCCGCTGGGCGTCGCCACCAGTTGGGACGTCGGCCGGACGCTCTTCTATGCCGGCCGCGATGATGAGGCTATCGAGCAAGCCAAACGGACTCTCGATCTCGATTCCACGTTCCCGTACGTTTACTATCTCGAAGCACAGATTGACTACCGCAAAGGAAATCTTCCGGAAGCGCTCGCGCTCATGCGGCAGGCGATGCAGCTCGGCGGACACAAACAGCTCCTCATCACCAACTGGGGAATGATCAATGCCAGCGCCGGCAACCGCGACGAAGCAATGCACGCGATGGATGAGTTGCGCAACCTGGCCACCTACACGCTCCCGCTTTTTCTGGCCCGCATCTACGCCGCCCTCGGCAACAACGACGAAGCAATGAAGAACCTCGAGAAGGTCTACAACGACCGCTCAGAATCTGCGGTGTGGCTGAAGGTGGATCCGTCGCTGGAGACACTGCGGAAGGATCCGCGATTCATCGCGTTGATCCGGAAGGTGGGAATGCCGATGTAGGGTGGAAGGCGAAGTGTGGCCGCCAACAAGGCTCAACTTAGCCCGCTCGTTGCATGGTTTCCAGCCACTGCTCTTCTAATTCCAGAGCAGCAATCCATCTCTCGACGTACCGCAGATCCAGATTCTCACCTTGTACCTTCACGATTCCGGCAGCGTCGTTGAATTGGCGCTCTGACGGTCCGAGCTTCGCCCACCACAGCTTCGTGATGAGAATGTCCTCAGCACTTGCTGTTTGGAGGCGCACGCCGGCAATTTCAACGATGCTCCGACGGGCAAAACGAGATGCGTCAAACGGCGTCGGCTGTTTGAGAATCAGATCGACTTTCCACATCGTTGCGTAGTCAACAACACTGAAGGAAGTCTTCCGTCTGAACGCATCGAGCGCGTCATCGGCGTCCTTGGCGTACTCAGACGATGGAAACTCGTTTAGCAGCGCGTAAAGCTGCTCGCGCGTCGGCGCGATCACGATATCGATATCGTTTGTCGAACGCGGTATCCCGTGTGCCGAACTAGCGAACGAGCCCGTAACAAAATAAGGGATTCCGGCCGACTCAAGGGCGGCACGGAGCTGTTC
>DATAMS010000114.1:0-4027 GCA_036260495.1 Thermoanaerobaculia bacterium | reverse complement strand
GCAAAAAGGCGCGCTGCCGCAAGAGCGCTGCATTCCGCCGGAGCTTTTCATGCAGGAACTGGCGAGCAGAAAGATCGTGGTTCACATTTCTTGAGCACAGACAGGAGTGTCTGTGCTGCTCGGGGAGATAATGTCCACATGCACCTCATCCTGCGCTGGGCCCTCAACACACTCGCGCTTTTCGTCGTCGTCACGGTCGTACCGGGGTTTCACTACCGCTCGATCGTGTCGCTGGCCATCGCCGCCCTGATCCTCGGCCTCCTCAACGCCATCGTTCGGCCGATCCTCGTGTTCCTCACGTTTCCATTGACGATCGTCACGCTCGGACTTTTTCTCATCGTCCTCAACGCCGTGATGCTCGAGCTGACGGCCTTCTTCGCTCCCGGTTTCCGTATCGACGATTTCGTGGCCGCCCTCATCGGCGCGATCGTCCTGGGCATCATCTCGTGGGTCACGAACCGCATCGGCCGCGAGCCGGAGAAGAAGCGCTGAGCGCGGCAAGCTGACACGCAGAGGCCAATCTCGTACACTAGGCGGCATCGCCGAATCGAAAAAGGGAGCTTTGCTTTGAACATCATCAAGAACCGCGTGGACGACGTGACAGTGCTCGACATCCAGGGCGTGATCAAGCTGGGGGAGAGCGCGCGCGAGTTCTCGAGCTACCTCGAGAAGGTCCTCAACGACGAGACCGGCCCGGTGATGATCAACTTCGAAGCGATCAACTACATGGACTCCACCGGCCTCGGCGAGCTGATCGGCTACCTGCAGAAGTTCGAAGACCGCCAGCGCAAGATGGCGCTCGTCAAGCCGTCGCACCGCATCCTGGCCCTCCTCAAAATCACCAAGCTCGACACGGTCTTCAAGATCTTCGACTCACGCGAGACGGCGATGGAGTACCTCACGGATCACGCAGCGTAGAGCCGGCAAAAGGCAGAAGGGCAGCATTCGTTTTGCCAACGATCAGCAGGTTCCTGGGGATTGTGATCACGATGTTCTGGAACGATCACGCTCCGCCTCACTTTCACGCCCGCTACGGAGAATACGAAATCACCGTCGAAATTGAATCGGGCATTGTCGAAGGAAAGTTCCCTCCACGCTCACTGAACCACGTAATCGAGTGGCATCGGTTGAATCGCGACGAGCTACGACTTGCCTGGGACCGTTGCCGGAGAGGGGAAGGACCGAAGCCGATTGCGCCGTTGGAGTAGATTGAGGATCTCATGATCATCCACCTAAGCAGCGCGAAGCACATCGACGCGGGGCGGTTCGAACTGGCATTCAGCGATGGCCGGCATGGTGTCGTGGACCTCACCGGCGAGCTCAACGGTCCCGTGTTCGAGCCTCTGCGCGATCCAGAATTCATGGCCCGAGGCGCGCTGGATGCGGAGGCTCGCACGCTCGCTTGGCCGAACGGTGCGGATGTCGCTCCCGAATATCTCTACTTCCTCGCGTTCCGCGACGATCGCGGTCTCTCCATGTTGTTTCATGAATGGGGTTATCTTCGCCAGGAATCCCTTGCCTCACGATAGAGTAGCGAGCGCGCCACTCTTCCAATCCTCCGCCCTTGCCCGGCACCACCTTTGCGACTAGCATTCACCGCCGTTCATGACCCACTCACTTCTTCCCGTCCTGATCATGATGCTCATCGCCGTCGTCGTCGGCGTCGTGATGCTTGCGCTGGCCTGGTTCGTCGGCGGGCACGCCCGTACCGCTTCGAAACAGGAGCCGTACGAGAGCGGCGTGCCGTCGCTCGATGAGAATCGGAAGCGCGTCAACGTCCGCTTCTATCAGATCGCGATGTTGTTCATCCTCTTCGACATCGAGGCGGCGTTCCTCTACCCGTGGGCCGTCATCTACCGCGAGGCGTCTACCGGCGCGCAGGGCATGTTCCTCTTCGGCGAGATGCTCGTCTTCATCGTGCTCCTCGCTGTCGGCTACGTTTACGTCTGGAAAAAGAAAGCATTCGATTTTTAGCCATGGCTGACCTTCATCCCGATAATCCTTACGCTCCCGATCGATTTCCCGATCGGAACAAGCCCGTTGAGTTCCCACCTGACGCGAAAAAGAAATTCGATTACATCCTGACGAGATATCCGACGAAAGAAGCGGCGCTGCTGCCGACGCTGCATCTCGTCCAGGAAGTGTGGGGCTGGATCTCTCCTGAGGCTGTTTTGTATGTTGGAGAGTTGCTGGATCTCTCTCCGGCCACTGTGTTTGGGGTCGTCTCGTTTTACAACATGTACAACCAGAAGCCGGTGGGCAAATACCACCTGCAGGTCTGCACGAATCTGAGCTGTATGGTCCGACGTGCCTACGACATTTACGACCATCTCTGCGACAAGCTCGATGTTCAACCGGGCGCCACGACCAAAGACGGCCAGTACACCGTTGTCGAAGTCGAATGCCTCGGCTCCTGCGGCACCGCGCCAGTCGTGCAAGTCAACAACGAGTATCACGAGAATATGGATGTAACAAAGATGGACGCGCTGTTGGCGGAATTGAAGTAGTGGATTAGTAGATGAGTAGATTAGTGATTTGGAAGCCATCCACTAGTCAACGAATCCACTAATCGACTGACACAAGACAACCCATGGATCAAATCAAAATCCTCCTCGCCAACATCGACAAGCCGAATTCGACGTCGATCGATGTCTATCTCGACGGCGGCGGCTACAAAGCCGTCGAAAAAGCACTCAAGATGACGCGCGACGAAGTGACGCAGGTCGTCAAAGACTCCGAAATGCGCGGCAGGGGCGGCGCAGGTTTTCCGACCGGAATGAAATGGAGTTTCGTTCCCAAGAACGCCCCCAAGCCCACCTGGCTTCTCTGCAATGCCGACGAGTCTGAGCCCGGCACGTTCAAAGACCGCGACATCATGGAAAAGGATCCGCACCTTCTCATCGAAGGGATGATCATTTCCGCGTGGGCGATCGGCTCCAATCCGATGGCGTATATCTACATCCGCGGCGAGTTTTACTACGGAGCCACAGTCCTCGATAAAGCCCTCGACGAAGCCCGCACCAAAGGTTTTCTCGGCAAGAACATTCTCGGCAGCGGCTTCGACTTCGACATCACCGTCGCAAGAGGCGCCGGCGCCTACATCTGCGGCGAAGAAACCGGCCTCATTGAGTCGGTCGAAGGGCATCGCGGCCAGCCGAGAGTGAAGCCGCCGTTTCCCGCGGTCGTCGGCGTGTTCGGCGGACCAACGGTCGTCAACAACGTCGAAACGTTGGCCTGCGTGCCGCTCATCATCAACAACGGCGCGGATTGGTTCAAATCATTCGGCACGCCCAAGAATACCGGCCCGAAACTCTATTGCGTGTCCGGCTCCATAAGAAAACCAGGCGTCTATGAGTTCCCAATGGGCATCAATCTCAAGGAGCTCATTTACGATCACTGCGGCGGCATCCTCGGCGACCGCAAGCTGAAAGCGGTTATCCCCGGCGGCGCGTCCGCACCAATGCTCAAGCCCGACGAGATCGACCTCCCGCTCAATTTCGACGCCGTGCAGAAAGCCGGATCGATGCTCGGTTCCGCCGGCATCATCGTCCTCGACGACTCCGTCTGCATCGTCGACGCCGTCTGGCGCCTCGCCAAATTCTTCGCCCACGAAAGCTGCGGCCAATGCACCCCCTGCCGCGAAGGTACCAACTGGCTGGAATCCGTCCTCGACCGCATCGAACGAGGCGAAGGCCGCCCGCAGGACGCCGACCTTCTCTTATCGATGTCCGACAATATCGGCGGCAAGAGCCTTTGCGCATTAGGCGACGCCGCCATCGGTCCGGTAATCTCGTCCGTCAAGAAGTTCCGCGACGAATTCATGTACCACATCGAGCACAAGGCCTGCTTGCCTGAAACTGTGCGCTATCGCCGGCTCGATCGCGCGGTGGCGGCGCATTAATCATTCCGAGCGGGGGCGGTGAGGGGTGAGGAGTCCTACACGGTTAGACGATGAACCGGTCACTCGCCAGACTCAGGCAAATAGCCGCTTTCCTTCCGTCCCCAACCGAGGTACCCTCGGTTTGAG
>DATAMS010000110.1:0-3176 GCA_036260495.1 Thermoanaerobaculia bacterium | reverse complement strand
TCACCGGCGCGATCCGCGAGAAGCGCGGGCTGTTTCACGAGGCGGAGCGCGGCACGATCTTTCTCGATGAGATCGGCGAGACGTCGACCGCCATGCAGATCAAGCTGCTGCGCGTCCTGCAGGATCACGTCGTGCGCCGCGTCGGCTCGAACAGCGAAACGCAGGTCGAAGTACGCGTCATCGCGGCGACGAACCGCGACCTTGCGGAATCGATCCGTGCCGGAAGTTTTCGCGAGGATCTCTTCTATCGAATCAACGTCATCCCCATTACGCTGCCGCCGCTGCGCCAGCGCCGGGAAGACATCGCGCTCCTCGTCGAGCACTTCATCACCAAGTACTCGAAGACGCTCGGCGTTCCGCAAAAGCGAATCTCAGCCGACGCCATGCGCCTGATCGAAAAGTACAACTGGCCGGGCAATGTGCGCGAGTTGGAAAACGTGATCGAGCGGATGATCGCGTTGGAGGCGTCCGACGTTCTCACCACGAAGTCGCTTCCCGAACACGTCCTTCTCGGCGGCGCCATTCCGGACATGACCTTCGAGCTGCCGCCCGACGGAATCTCGCTCGAGAATCATCTGGAGGGCATCGGCAAGTTCTTCATGCTCAAGGCGCTCGAGCGTTCCGGCGGCGTGCAGACGCAGGCCGCGGAATTGCTGCGGATGTCGTTCCGCTCCTTTCGCTACTACGCCAAAAAGTACGATCTCATCGCCCGCGATGGGCGTCAGGAAGAAACCGTGGAGGCCGAAGATGAGAAGTAGCGCCGTTCTGCTCGTCGCATGCGCGCTCGCCTGTGCGCAACGGGTGGCCGCACCTCCGTCCGCGCCGGCGGCCACGGCTGCCTCGGATACGGCATCGCCGCGAATCATCCTTCCTGACAAATCCGTCATCGCCGTCGAAGTCGCAGCGAATGAGGAACTCCGCGCTCAGGGGTTGATGTATCGCGATCATCTGGCCGATGACCGCGGAATGATTTTTCTTTTTCCGCAAGCGGACGAATATCCGTTCTGGATGAAGAACACGCTCATTCCGCTCGACATGATCTGGAGCGACGCCAACCATCGCATCGTTCACATCGCGCACGACGTCCCGCCATGCAAAGCCGACCCATGCCCGAATTACCCGCCGCATGCCGTGGCGTCGTCGGTGCTGGAGTTGGCGGCGGGAGTCGCGGCGAAGCATCATCTCGCCGAAGGAAACACGCTGAAGTTCGAAGGGATGGACAGCGTCGTCGCGCAGTAAACGGTTCAACGGCTCCCGTGTCTGATTCGTAACCAATCCCGCCGGGAGTGCTTCATTATTCAATCGCGAGGGTATATTCGGATCGTCATGTTCCGCAGCCGGGGAGAGAATCTTCGCTCGACGTACATCCTGCTGTTCCTGAACATCGCATTCTTCTTTCTGCAATTTCGGGACAGCGCGAAGTTCGCACGGCTTTTCGGATTCGATCGCGACGCGGTTGCCGCCGGCGAGATCTGGCGCCTTTTCACCTACCAGTTCGCGCAGGCCGGACATCTCGGCGTCTTTAACATCCCTCCGGTCCTGACGCTCTTTCTCAACCTCGTGCTGCTTTCGCTGATGGGGTTCGCGGTCGAAGCGGAGTGGGGAACGGGACACTTTATTCGTTTCTATCTGATGTCGACGCTGGCTACCGCCCTGGTGGCGGCATGGTTCAACACGCCGCTCCTCGGCTCGTTCTTCATCAACTTCACACTGCTGTTCGTTTACGCGGCTCTGAACCGCGACCAGACCTTTTCGCTCTCAACGATTCTTCCGATTCGCATCACATTTCTGGCGTGGCTGGCGCTCGCTGCCCTGCTGACTGGCGTCTTCTTCGGCAGCAAAGTGAATCTCGCTGCGCTGGCCGGTGCGGCGGTTGGATTCGGCTATTACATCTCGCAACGGATTCGCGTTCTCGCACTCGTCACCACTGGCGTTGGCGGCGCAGAGAAAATCGAGTCCGATGATCAAGCAGTGATCACCGCCACGCGCAACGTCACACGCGTGACGGCGGTGAAGAAGGCGCTCCAGACACGATCGGTCACCGACATCGACCGGCTCATCAAGCTCGCCGAAAAAGAGATCGTCAGCGGCGTGAACATCTGTTCGCCGGGCGATTTCAAGCCGGAGCATTCGGACCGTTACTGCGTCCGATGCGAAGGCTTCGCGGAGTGCACCGTGCGCCATCTGCGCATGAACCGGCCGAATGCGGTGGTTTCAGCGCCTGCATCCGCATCAATCGAGCAAGCTGGCGCGGTTACGTAGCAGGCGGTCCGCTCTGCGGTCCGCCGCCGTCTCCGCCGCCCGGCCGGCGACGACGAAAACGTCTTCGCCTCTTCGATCCGCCGTCACCCTCGGGACGCGGTGCGCCGCCTTCCGCTTTCGCTTGCGGCGGACGCGGGGGACGGGGCTCTCGCGGGGGACGCTGTGGAGGACGCGGATTCGCTGCTGCCGGTGCACCGACTGCTGGTGGAGCTCCAGCCTCTCCACGTCCGGCGCCGCGACGACGCCTGCGACGACGTCCCGTGCGCTCACCCTCGGCAGGCTGCGTCGCGCCCTGCTGCTGCGGCGGCCTCACCTGCGGAGGACGTTGGGCTTGTTGTTGTTGCCCGCCGCGCAATTGCGGACGTTGCGGACGCCCGTCGCGGCCTTGCTCCCGTTGCTGCTTTTGCGGTCGTCCATCCGGCCGCGGCGGTCGCGCGGCGCCGCCGTCTCGCCGCGCATCCTTCCGGCCCGTCTTTTGTTCGAACTCCTGCAGTTTCTTCTGCATGAACTTGCGGATCGCACCATCCTGCCGCGCGCGCACTTCGTCGAAAGCGCAGTAAGGACAGCGCCTCCATCCTTCGGGGTAGGTCTTCCGGCAGGAACTGCAAAGAACGCTTTTGGGCAGCGGCATGGTCAGGCTGGATTGTACACTTCCGAGCATGGACGCCAGTGACCCCCGGAACGATGCGGAGCGGCGCAAGACATTGCAGACGCTGATCGAGCTGGCAGAAGGCTCGAGCCCGTCCGATTGCTGGGACGACGCACGCGCCGAGGATCTGTTGCGATCGCAATCGAATCCGGATGAAGTGCGTGAGCTGGGGATGAGCGAGGAGATGATTGCGAGGGTGTTCGGAGCGCCGGTCGGGAGTCGGGAGTCGGAGAAGCGACTCGCACCGGTTTCCGACACCCGACAA
>DATAMS010000087.1:0-2743 GCA_036260495.1 Thermoanaerobaculia bacterium | reverse complement strand
GGACGGATCACGACGCGCGAGGCCGCCGTCGCGTTCATTACTGCGTCAGCGTGACGTGTACTTCGCCGAACGTCGAGTGGACGCTCACGTCGGATCGTCCCGCCGCGTTGTGAAAGTGCGCCACGCGCGGAAAGACGCCTTCGTTCTCGATGTAGTGATCGCCGAAGTAGGTGTGCACTTCGCCGATGAGCACCGAGGCGCGAAGGTCGCGGACGTTCACGCGCGGCGTGCGGACGTGAACCTCGCCGGCGCGAAGATCGCTGTCGATCTTTCCGAACGCGCCGTCGATGCTCACTTCGCCGTAGCGAGTGGCCACGTCGACATCGACTCCCGGAGGCACGTCGACCGTGACATCAACCGCGGAATGTGTGCTCTTCGCGCTCCAGCTCTGCGCGCCCGGGCCGAAGTGCCGCCGCACCGTTGCCTCATCGCCGTCGATCGTGATCTCGGCGGTGATGTCGTTCGCGATCGACTGTTCTTTGGCGCGGCGCCGGTAGCCGTCGAAGTTGCGCCGGATTTCGCCGCGGACGGTGATGCGATCGGAGGCGCCATTGCGGATCTTCACGCTGCCGGCCGGAATGTCGATGACGACGCGGCGGACGTGACCGCGGGTTGCTGCGGATGCCGCGAAGGGGTGAGTTACTTCGTCGTCAGCCGCCGCGGCTCCGGCGAGAAGGAGCGCTGCCGCGGCGATGAAGAGTTGCTTGCGCATGGGTGAGATCCTCCACGAGAGAGAACGATGCGCGCGCGAAAAGGTTATCGAAAAAAAAACGAGGGGCCCGAAGACCCCTCGAGTACGACTCCCCAAAAGTCGATGAAGTGCTTACTTCTTCTTCGCTGCCTTCTTAGCTGGTTTCTTCGCTGCTGCCTTTTTCTTTGCGGCCATCAAGCTCACCTGCCTTTCATGCCGTACGGGACCTCACGGTCGCGCCTACTTGGCAAAACACGCCGGACTTTTCCGGCAAATCGTTTTTCGTATTTGGATTGCGGCGGGGAGTGAAGAGACGACGACCTTCGACATTCACCGGAGCTTCGAGGTTGTTCTTCCAGTTCGTGGCGATCATCGTTTTAACTTGTCGTTAATATGCGATCGTTAAGTCATATTGTCAAGCAATTGTTTATGAAAATCGTAATCGAGACGCGATGTTCCACGTCCGTTCCACGAAAAGGAGCGCTTTTCAGCGCGTCATCGTGGCGCGATACGCGCCGCGCGTGCGTTCCGCGCATCGCAGCCACGTGAAGTTTTTCGCGCGCTCGATGCCGCGACGCGCGAGCTCACCACGCAACGCCGCATCCGATGCGACGCGTTGCATCGCACTCGCGAGCGCATCGATCGTCGCGTCGACATGCAGCGCGGCATCTCCGGTGATCTCCACGAGCGCCTCCGCATGCGACGTGATGACCGCGCATCCGCACGCCATCGCTTCGAGCGCGGGAAGTCCGAAGCCCTCTTCGCGGCTCGGCATCACCAGCGCGATCGCGCTTCGGTAGAGCGCCGCCAGCTCGTCGTCGCTCACGAATCCGCTGACGACGACGCGCTCGCGCTCGCGGAAGCGATCGAAGGGCGCGCCGGTGAGAACGAGGGTTGCGCCGTCGATCTTTTCGAATGCATCCACGAGGACATCCACATTCTTGTGGGGCTTGTCGTTGCCGACGTAGAGGAAGTAGCGCCCTTCTGCAGCCGTGCCCACCGCCGCGAATGGAGCACCGGCGCCGTTCGGCGTCACGACGACATGCTCCTCGCCACAGCCGAACGCGGCCACGATCTCGCGCTTCACGCTCTCGCTCACCGTCAGCACGCGACGGCTGCGGCGCACCGCGCGGCCGATCATCTGCCGCGCATACATCCGCGCCAGCGGGTTCGGATGACGAAGGTGGATGAGGTCGTGAACCGTGACGACGAACGGCACGCTCGTGAACGGCACGACGTAGTGCGGCGCGTGAAAGAGATCGATCTTCGCGCGATCGGCCGCGCGTCCGACGGCGACGAGCTCGCGAATCGAGTAGTGCGGCGCATCGACCACGACATGCTCGATCCCGTCCGGCAGAAATCGAGCGTGACCCTCCGGCGCGAAGGCGACGTAGGTATCGGCGTCATCGAGCGAGGCGAGAGCGCCCAGCAATCCGCGGATGTAGGTGCCGATCCCGAAGTCGGCAATCTTCCTGGCGTCGATCCCGATTCTCATCGCGCCGCCTCGGCCAGTAGTTGCGTCATCAGCGCCGCCGATCGGTCCCACGTGTACGCGCGCGCACGCTCGACGCCGCGATCGCGCAAGTCATCGCGCAATGTTTGATCGCCGAGGAGCCGGAGAAGCGCGGCGCGCAGCGCGTTGCGATCGCCGGGATCGATCAGCAGCGCCGCGCCGTCGGCGTATTCGGGAATGGCGCCCGTGCGTGTGGCGATGACCGGTGCACCGCACGCCATCGCTTCGAGCGGCGGAATGCCGAAGCCTTCGTAACGGGAGGGGTACACGAACGCACGCGCACCGCGGTAAAGCTCGCGCAGCTTCGTGCGATCGACGTAGCCGGTGGCTTCCGCGCCACTCGGAAGTTTCACGCCGCCCCAGCCCGCGTCGCCGCACAACACGAGCCGCGGACGCGGTTGCGGCAACGAATCCCAAACCGCCAGCAGATCATCGAGCCCTTTGCGCGGCTCGATGGTACCGGCGTAAAGGACGTAATCGGATTCATCGCGGGCGTCCGCCGGCGAAAAGAAATCGTCGACACCGTTCGGTACGATCTC
>DATAMS010000061.1:0-1733 GCA_036260495.1 Thermoanaerobaculia bacterium | reverse complement strand
CTCGGCGCGCACAATGACGTTGTTCGGCGTGAGACTGCTGCCCGCGAGCGTGAGCTGCGATTGGATGTTCGCGCGGAAGGCAACGCCGTCGGACGAGTTTTTGCTGTTGTCGAATGCAGTCTCGAAGAAGACAACGCCCGGCGTGCCCGGCGAATCGCTCTCCACGATCAGATAGTCCTTCGGAATCTTCATGCTCATCAGGTTCAAATCTTCGATGGCGAGCGTCGGGACGTGCTTCACGAATTCCGTGCGCAGCGCGCGGGCCTGCGCCGAGGTGTTGGTGCCATCGAAGAGAAGTCCGAAGGGCTGGTTTTCGAGGACGTCCGGGATGAAGCGGAGCGTGCAACCGGAAGCGCCGCACTGCTTCGCGAGCCGGAATTGATAGAAGCGGACGCTGACATTCGTGACGCCGTCCGCCGACTGCATGAAGGTGCGGATGCCGCCGGGATCGGCGAAGTTCGCGGCATCGACCACCGGCGCGAATCCGTCGAGACCCTGAAAGAAAAACTTCTCGAGTTGCGCGCGGCGCTCATCCATTGAATCGATCGCGCTGAGACCGGCCCAGAACTGCGCAACGGGACGGCATGCCGCGAGTCCGAGGGATGGGTTGGGATTCGGCAGGACGGCTTCGAAGATGAGATGGCGGCGCACCAGCGTATTCGTGCTCGTCTCACTGTCGCGGTGCGCGAAGACCATCCGGTACTGGCCGCAGTTCGATCCGTCCGCGGGCGCTTGATCGAAGCGATTCATCAATCCGAGCGTGAAGAACTGACCCGCGAGATTCTGCACGGCGGTCAGCTTTGCTTCCGGCGTCGGACATCGACGCGGAAAGCCGTTGAACGATGGAACGCCGTTCGTCAGTGCGTCGTCGCAATGCGGACCGTCAGGATCGATGGCGCTGAACCGTGGATTTTGCGTGTCGAACATCTGCCGAATCAACTGATCCGAGGTGAGGCCGTTCACACCACTCCGCTCGATCAGTTGCGTCAGCACGCGGTCAAGCGTGAATGACGCGACGATCGATTTGTCGGTGATCTCGAACGAGCGCGTAACACTCAGAATCACGGAGGCCTCGGGCGGACGGGACGCTCGATTCCTTGCCGCGGGGAGCAGGATGACGACCGCGATTGCGATCGCGAGAGTTCCGATCATCCTGCGCCGCATTCGCAAATGCTAATAGATGTTGGAGCGCCGCCCAAATCACCCCATCGTAGAATCACACCTCACACTTCAAACTTAGCGGAGGCTTCCATGGAGCTGAAGGACACTCTCGAGCACACGGAGCACATCAGTCATGCGGCGCATGGGCATGATGAGGGTGGCGGTCATGGCGATCCGCGGTTGGGGACGTATATCGGGATCACGATGGCGGTGCTGGGCGTGTTGCTGGCGTTTTGTGCGGCGAAGGTTGGTGGAGAGCGGACGGAGTTGGTGCAGGCCCTGGTCGAGCAATCGAACGCGCATGCGCAGTATCACGCGCAGGACGTCAAACATCGCGTCGCGGTGATTGGGCTCCAGCAGGTTCATGCGACGGCGTTCGGCTCTGGCGCGGACACGCTGAACAAGAGCGACGTCCTTGGGATGGCGGGGACGGTCGAGCGGTATTTGAAGGAGTCCAACCTGGCCAAGAGCTGGGCTGCCTCGTTCGATCCCGCGGTCCTCGCTCACGTTCACGCGCAGGAGAACTACGAAAAGGCGCAACTCGGCTCGGAGGTCGGGATTGTTCTGGCTTC
>DATAMS010000046.1:0-3128 GCA_036260495.1 Thermoanaerobaculia bacterium | reverse complement strand
TTTTATCCGCAGATGACGCAGATCGACACAGATAAAAACATCGGCGTTCATCTGCGACATCTGCGGGATAAAGGATCACACTATGATTCGCGGCCATGGATTTTCGATCGGACAACACGCATGGCTGCTCGCCGGAGATCGTCGAGGCGCTCGTGCGTGCAAACCGCGGCACGATGACGTCGTATGGCGATGACGCGGTCACGGCGCGGTTGCGCGATCGATGTTGCGAGCTGTTTGCGTGCGAGGTCGATGTCTTTCCCGTTCTGACCGGCACCGCGGCGAACGCGCTTGCGATCGCGTCGATGACGACGCGGGATTCGCGGATCGTTTGTCACAGCGAGGCGCATATTCATCTGGAGGAGCTGGGCGCAGCGGAGTTTCTGAGCGGCGGCGCGAAACTCGTTCCGGTCGCGGGTGCCGAGGGCAAGCTGAGCGACAAGGATGTTGCGCCGGCCGGCGACTTCGATTGTCTCAGCATCACGCAGGCCACCGAGGCAGGGACGCTGTACAGCCTTGACGACCTTGCCTCGCTCGGCGGTCTCGGGCACGCGCGCGGGACCGGCATTCACATGGACGGCGCGCGCTTCGCGAACGCGGTCGCGGCGCTCGGCTGTGCGCCGGCGGATCTGACGCGGCGCGTGGGCGTGGACGTGCTGTCGTTTGGCGCGACGAAGAACGGAGCGATGGGCGCCGAGATGATCGTCGTCTTCCGCAAGGATCTCGCGGAGAACCTCGCGCGTTTGTGGCATCGCAGCGGACATCGATTGTCGAAGTCGCGCTTCCTCTCCGCGCAGCTCGAGGCGTATCTCACCGATGATCTCTGGCTTCGCAACGCCCGGCACGCGAACGCCGCGGCGGCGCGGCTCGCGGACGGCATTCGCGGTCACGTCGAGATCGTGCAGCCGGTCGAGGTGAACGTTCTCTTCGTGCGCATGGACGATTCGCGCGCCGCGGCGTTACGCGCCCAGGGCTTTTCGTTTTACGACTGGGAGCTGTTCGGCGCGGGCGTGCGGCGGCTGGTCACGGCGTTCGATTCGACGGACGCGGAGATCGATTCCTTCATCGCGGCGATTCAGCAATCCAGCCAAGCCTGACGATCGTAACTGTTGGTCGGAGGATTCTCATGGCGACTGTGATGCTGATGCATTGGCCCGAGGTGACGAAAGAAAAGTACGAGGAAGTGCGGCGCGACGTGAATTGGGAAGGGGAGCCGCCCGCCGGCGCGAAGTTTCACACGGCGTGGATGGGTGCCGATGGCTTTCACGTCCTCGATCTGTGGGACTCGCCGGCCGATTTCGAGAAATTCGTTCAGGAGCGGTTGACGCCGGGAGTTCAGAAAGCGGGCATCACCGGACAGCCGAAGGTGGAGATCGCGGAGAGCTTGTCGGTGTTTGCTCCAAACGTTTAGTCACGCGAAGGCGCGAAGACGCGAATAAACCGTCTTCGCGCCATCGCGGCTTCGCGTGAGCGGCAACTACGCGTTGGGCAACCGGATCTCGAACGCTGCGCCGCCGCCATCCTTGTTCCGCGGCGTAATCGATCCGCCGTAGCCATCGACGATCGCTTTGACGATCGACAGCCCGAGGCCGGTGTGCGAGGCGCGGGGGCGCTGCGGGTCGGGGCGATGTGTGAAAAAGCGGTCGAAGACGCGCGCCAAATTCGCCTCGGGGATCCCCGCGCCCTGATCGGAAATCGTGATCAGAACTTCGTGTCCGAGGCGGGCGAGTGTGATGGTGACGACGCCGGCGGGCGGTGAAAAGCTGATCGCATTCTCGAGCACGTTCACGAAGACCTGAATCAGCCGATCCTCGGATGCACTGACTTCGAGCGGCTCCGGTGGCGCATCGAAAACGATCGAGACCTTCGCGCGCTCGCGCATACGGAAACCGTCGACGATCCGATCGAGCAGCGCGCGAACATCGACGCGCCTTCGCTGCTCGGTCGTGAGTTGGGCGTCGATGTGCGTAATCTCGCGGACGCCGGAGAGCAGCGATTCCATCCGCGCGATTTCCTGTTCGACCATCCGCAAAAACCGTCCCCGCTCGTCCGGCTCATCGACCTCCGCAAGCATTTCTGTCGCCGTGCGAATCGATGCGAGCGGGTTCTTGAACTCGTGCGAGACGTCGGCCGCGAACGATTCGATGAAGCGCACGTGTTCGTCGAGCCGCCGCGTGAGACGCTCCAGCGCGCGCGAGAGATCGCCGATCTCGTCCTGCTTTCGCGATCCGCGAAACCGGCCACGAAGTCTGCCGCGCCGATCGAGAATCGCGCCCGCTTCGAGCCGCAATCGTCGCAGCGGACGAACGATTGTCGTCGCAATCAGGAAGCTGATGATGATCGCGACGATCACTGAGATGATGAAGATGCGAAGGATGCCGAGGCGGACGGTGTAGAGGTCCTGGAGGATGGGGAAGGTGCTTTGCGACGCCAGCGCCGCGCCGATGACATCGTCGCCCACGCGGATCGGTTCGGCGACGTAGACCGTCACGGAGCGGCGGTCGGGCGAGATGCGCTCGATGACTCCCGGCTCGCCTCGCAACGCGCTACGCACCTCGGGACCAAAAAGGCGCGTCGATCGCTCGTAGTAGTCGCCTTCGTCCAGCGGGTATTCGATCGATCGCGTTCCGAGAAATGGCCGCAGCAGCGCGGCGCCGGCGCGATAAAGAATGTTGCGCTTGGCGCGGCTCGGGCGCGGCGCCGGCGGCGGGCCGGAGAGCGTGTGCGAGTCGGCGATGATGTAGCCGATGGGCGAGATGACGCGCAACCGCGTCGGATCATTGGCGTCGCCGCGGAGGCGATGACGCGCGAGAAGGATGTCCTGCGCGGCGCGGCCGGGCACTGGTGCCGAGGCGACGGCAGCGGCGAGAAGGCGGGCCTGTTCCTGCAACGCGCGGCGCTGCGATCCGAGGAGACGCTGTTCGTAGGTGCCGAGGTAGAGGATGCCGGCGACGGGGAGAAAGACGAGCAGGAGATTGAACGCCATCACGCGGAAGGCGATGCGGGAGAAGAAGCGGCGGAAGCGGGGAGGCGTCATTTGCGCGGGTTCCGCGGTGACGCGCGCTTTCGCAAGCCGAATGTTGAATGTTCGGCATTCTTGTCATTCCGAAACGGCGGAACCGCGGGGGCGG
>DATAMS010000012.1:0-5541 GCA_036260495.1 Thermoanaerobaculia bacterium | reverse complement strand
GGAACGTTGTCCGGCCTCATCGCAGCGGCCATCGTCGCGGTCGCAGGCACGGCCGTGGCCGAACATCACTTCCGCCCTGGCTTCACCGGCAACATCGTCATCGACCGCACCCACGTCGTCCTCGTCATCACCGCCTGCGCCTTCCTCGGCTCATGGATTGAATCGATCCTCGGCAGTTGGAACCGGAGAAACGGCTCACCAATCGCCAACGGCACCCTGAACTTCGTCAACACCATGCTCGGCGCGTTCCTCTTCTGGATCGCGTGGCATTGGGTGCCGATGTTCGGTTTCGAGTTTTGATCGTGGGTTGGGACTACCGATGAACCAAGTGTTCGTTGTGCAGCATTCACACGAGTTCCCGGATGGGTCGGAGAGCGTGAAGCTAATCGGCGTCTATTCTTCGCGACCTGCTGCCGAAGAAGCGGTTCGGAGGCTGGCTTCTCAACCGGGCTTTTCGAAACTTCCGGACGGCTTTACCATCGACATCTACGAGCTCGACCAGGATAACTGGGTGGAAGGTTTCATCACCGACGAATCGTCGCCCAATGTTTGAGTTAAGCCGGCGTTCCTGTGGGCGGCCGCCGGAGCCGCACGTAACCCCTGGATTACACGATGCTCCGAATGGGAGACCTCAATTGGCACGCGCAGTTGTCGTCAAGAAGGCAAGCGGCAAGGCGGCTGGAAAACCGGTCGCCAGCCCGGTCGTCAAGGTGAAGTCGAAGGCGCAAACCCAGCAAGCGCACGGTCTCGCAAGTCGTCGCCACAACGCTGCCGGTCGCCATGACAGGCAGGGCAAGTCCGGCGAAGGCCGCGGTCGGGGACGAGCCGGTCTTTGCCTACATCCGCAGCCTGCCGCAGCCGCAACGCGCCATCGCCGAACGCGTCGATGCCCTGGCGGCCAGGACGCTGCCGGACTTGCAGCGCTGCATTAAGTGGGGGATGGCGTTCTATGGCGTCGGCGACGGCTGGTGCTTCACATGCGGCGGCTTCGCGGGCCACGTCAAACTGACGTTCGGGCGCGGCACCGCGCTCAAGCCCGTGCCACCGGTTGCGCCGATTGGGATGGGCAAGGACTTGCGAGGCGTGGACCTTGAATCGGTGGACGACCTCAACGAACGCCAGGTTGCATCGTGGATGAAACAAGCCACGGCTATCCCCGGCTTCGGTGGGAAAAAGCGATGAGCGCAAGGAGCATCGCCGCGTGTGGCCGGGCTGGGGCTACATATTGCTGCGGTCTGCATGACGGAACAGGACCGTCGGCGCGTAACCACGTTGTCATTCCGAGCGGGCGGGGGCGCGGGGGGCGAGGAATCCCCTTCAAATGTGCGGCTCTTTCTCCGAAGTAGGGGATTCCTCGCCCCCCGCCGCACCGCCCGCTCGGAATGACAAGTGATTGCTGCGGAGCTAATGCCCGTTTCGCAACGCCGCCCGAAACACCGCACCATTCTGCAGTTCGCCGACGATGCGGTCGAGGCCTTTGTTGCTCTGGAGGGCGACGTGCTGCGCGTACTCGTCGCAGACGGGGCAGAGCTGGCGTCGCAGCTCGCTTTCCGGAACGCGCGATCCACAGAGTCTGCAATTGGAATCAGCGTTCGGAGCCATGTGTGACATTGTAGCATTCGCCGTGCCGCCGCCCTCGCGGATTCGCGCGCGGCGAAAGGCAATCCCAGAAGGAAACCCCACAGGAAACTAATGGCTACCAGCCTCAAGAAAATCGTCATCGTCGGACGGCCGAATGTCGGCAAGTCGACGCTCTTCAACCGGCTGGCCGGGAAGCGCCGCGCGCTCACGCATGACATGCCGGGCATGACGCGCGACCGGCTCTCCGACGTCATCACGCTCGACAACGGACGGCGATTCGAGCTGACGGATACGGGAGGACTCGAGTACGGCGACTCCCCGATGTCCGCATTCGCGGGCGAGATCCGCGATCAGGCCCGCCGCGCACTCGAGACTGCCGACTTCATCCTTTTCGTCGTCGATGGATCGGCCGGCATTCTCACCGAAGATCGCGACATCGCCCAGGAGTTGCGAGCGGCTTCTGATCGCACGCTCCTGCTCGTCAACAAAGTCGATCGCAAGGACTCGGCGGAAAACGTCTCCGACTTTTACGAGCTTGGTTACGAACGGATCCTCGCGCTCTCAGCCGAGCATGGCGAAGGGGTCGACGAGCTCTTCGACATCATCGGCGAGATCGTCCCCGAGGATTCGATCGATGAGACGGAGGAGGGGGATCTTGGGCCGATCCGCATCGCCATCATCGGACGGCCGAACGTCGGCAAATCGTCGCTGCTCAACCGGCTTGCGAACGAAGAGCGCGCGGTCGTCTCGCCGATCTCCGGCACGACGCGCGACGCGATCGATTCGGAGATCGAGCGCAACGGGCAGCGCTATCTGATCATCGACACCGCCGGCATTCGCCGCAAAGGGAAGACGCACGACGAAGCGGAGAAGCTTTCCGTCATCTCCGCGCGGAAGGCCATCGAGCGCTGCGAGATCGCGCTCGTCATGATCGACGCCATCGACGGCGTCACCGGTCAGGATGCGACGGTCGCCGGGTACGCAGAGGATGCGGGCAGAGCGGCAATGTTGCTCGTCAACAAGTGGGATGCCGCCGCACACGCGCAGGACGATTACAAGAAAGTGGAAGAGGAGATCCGCTTCAAACTGAAGTTTCTGCCATACGCGCCGATCGAATTCATCTCCGCAAAGACCGGTCGCCGCGTCGAGAAAGTCTTTCCACGCATTGACGAGATTATGACTGGCTACCGCAAGAAGTTTCCGACCTCGCAACTGAATCAGATCCTCGAGCGCGCCATCGCCGCGCACCAGCCGCCGGCGTTGCGCGGCCGCCCGCGACGCTTCTATTACACGACGCAACTCAAGACCGCGCCGCCAACGTTCGCGCTCTTCTCGAACATGGACGACCCGCTCCACTTCTCCTACCGCCGTTTTCTGGAGAACCAGTTCCGCGAAGCGCTAGGGCTTGTCGGCTGCCCGATTCACCTCGTTCTGCGAGCGCGCAAGGGGATGTAGGAGTGCGGTCGTCTCGACCGCGGCCGGCGGGCGTCCCGCCCGGCGGTGTGGCCCGGCAGCATGTTTCGATCGTGCCCGCCAACGATCACGAGTTTCACGACGAGGCGAGACGCCTCATCGTCCGCGGGCGAGACGCCCGCACTCCTATAGCCGCCGTAAAACGACCATCGCGTACGCCTCGACGTGGACCTCTTCGCCCGCGAGCAGCTCGCGATGCGCGCGTAGATCGGGGACCGGATGGCTCGTGTCGATCACGCTCTCCCATCGATCGCCCCACGGGCCTGTTGGCAGACGGAACGGCATCGGCTCGTAGTGGGCGTTGAAGAGGATGAGGAAACTGTCGTCGACGATCGGTTGGCCGCGCTCGTCAGGGGCGGGGATGCCCTGGCCGCTGAGGAAGACTCCGATGCTGCGCGTGAAAGCGTTCTGCCAATCGTCGTCGGTCATCTCGCCGCCGTCCGGCTTGAACCAGCCGATGTCGCTGACGTCGGCGCCGCGCAAGGGACGGCCGTAGAACCAGCGCCGGCGTTGAAACACAGGATGCTGGCGGCGGAAGGCGATCACGCGCGCCGCGAACGCGAAGAGTCCGTCGTCGACGTGCTCCCAATCGAGCCACGAGATTTCGTTGTCCTGACAATACGCGTTGTTGTTTCCGCGCTGCGTGCGTCCGAGCTCGTCGCCGCCGCAGATCATCGGGACGCCGACTGACAGGATCAGCGTCGTCAGAAAATTTCTCTGCTGCCGCGACCGCAACTCATTGATCTCTTCATCATCCGCCGGTCCCTCGGCGCCGCAATTCCACGCCCGATTGTCGTCCGCGCCGTCGTTGCCGTTCTCGCCGTTGGCCTCGTTGTGTTTTTCGTTGTACGAGACGAGATCGCGCAGCGTGAAGCCGTCGTGTGCGGTGATGAAATTGATCGATGCGTACGGACGCCGTCCGGTCCAGGCGTAGAGATCGGAGCTGCCGGTGAGCCGGTTCGCGAACTCACCGAGAATCTGGTCGGTGCCGCGCCAGTAATCACGGACCGAGTCGCGATACCGCCCGTTCCACTCCGACCAGAGCGGCGGGAAATTGCCGATCTGGTAGCCGCCTTCGCCGACATCCCACGGCTCGGCGATGAGCTTGACCTGCGACAAAACGGGGTCCTGCTGGATGATGTCGAAGAACGCGCTGAGCCGGTCGACGTCGTGCAGCTCGCGCGCGAGCGTCGAGGCCAGATCGAAGCGAAATCCGTCGACGTGCATCTCCAGATGCCAGTAGCGCAGCGAGTCCATGATGAGCTGCAGCACGTGCGGATGCCGCATGTTCAGGCTGTTTCCGGTGCCGGTGTAATCCATGTAGTAGCGCGGCTCGTCCGGCATCAGGCGGTAGTAGGCGGCGTTGTCGATTCCCTTCATCGACAGCATCGGCCCGAGGTGATTGCCCTCGGCGGTGTGGTTGTAGACGACGTCGAGGATCACTTCGATCCCTTCCGTGTGCAGCGTCTTCACCATCTGCTTGAATTCGTGAACCTGCTGTCCCGCCGCGCCGCTCGATGAATACTCGTCGTGCGCCGCGAGAAAGCTGATCGAGTTGTAGCCCCAGTAATTGCGAAGGCCGCGCTCGATCAGCAGCGAATCGTGGATGAACTGATGGACGGGAAGGAGCTCGACTGCGCTGACGCCGAGGGTCTTGAGGTGACGGATGGCGGCGGGATGGGCGAGGCCGGCGTACGTGCCGCGCAGCTTTTCCGGAATGTCCGGATGCTGCTCCGTGAAGCCTTTGACGTGCAACTCGTAAATGATCGTCTCGTGCCACGGCGTGCGCGGGTAGCGATCGCCGTTCCAGTCAAAGAGTGGATTCGTGACGACGGAGCGCGGCATGAACGGCGCCGAGTCGGCATCGTTCCTGACGTCGGGCTTGTCGAAGAAGTGTCCGAAGACGGCTTCGTTCCAGCGAACTGCGCCATCGACCGCCTTGCCGTACGGATCGAGCAGCAGCTTCGATGGATTGCAGCGCTGTCCGGCACTTGGATCCCACGGGCCGTGCACGCGAAATCCGTAACGTTGTCCCGGTCCGGCGTTCGGAACATAGCCGTGCCAGATGAAGCCGGTCATTTCCGGCAGATCGACGCAGTTCTGGTTGCCGGCATCATCAAAGAAGCAGAGCTCGACGCGCGTGGCGACTTCAGAAAAGAGCGAGAAGTTCGTTCCCGCGCCGTCGTAGGTAGCGCCGAGGGGATACGGCTTGCCCGGCCAGACCGGCACGGTCGATTCACTGCGGCTTCCTCGGACCATATTCACTGGTGAGCTCGGCAAGGTGTGTGCCATGGGCGCGGGCGTCGCGAGTCGGGAGTCGGGAGTCCGAGATAAATGCGCGAGGCTGGCTCGTGGCGCCGTATTCGCTCAATCAAAATCTACTCAGGGCTTCGCTACGGGAACGACTCGGAGCTCAAGGCATCGCTTCTCCGACACCCGACCCCCGAAAACCGACCCCTGCTCATGGCACACGAATCGCTTTTCCAT
>DATAMS010000004.1:0-5621 GCA_036260495.1 Thermoanaerobaculia bacterium | reverse complement strand
GACGACTCGGTGACCAATACGTCCGAGGCGATCTGGGATATGGTCATTAACGTCAATCTCAAGGGCGTCTTTCTCGGATGCCAATTCGCAGTTCCCGCGTTGCTCCGCGCCGGCGGCGGCTCGATCATCAACACGGCCTCGTTTGTCGCGATTATGGGCGCCGCCGCACCGCAGATTGCGTACACGGCCAGCAAGGGCGGTGTGCTGGCAATGACGCGTGAGATCGCCGTCGAGTTCGCGCGCAAGAACATCCGCGCCAATTCGCTCTGTCCGGGACCTGTCGAGACGCCGCTCCTTGCCGAGCTTCTCTCCGATCCCGCCCGCCGCAACCGCCGCCTCGTGCACATACCGATGGGACGCTTTGCGCGTGCCGAAGAGATGGCGAATGCCGCGCTGTTCCTGGCCAGCGACGAATCATCCTTCGTCACTGGCACGTCGTTCCTCGTCGATGGCGGGATTTCGGCGGCCTACATCACGCCGGAATAGCGGTTGTGATTAGTGTTTCCGCTCGGGAGTTCCCGGTTTCGCGTTCAATGACGGCGGCTTGAGCTGCGGATCGACGGCGAGTGTTGAGGCGACGTCGTGCACTTCGACGCCAAGAGTCTTCAGCGCGCGTTGCGCTTCGAGGCCGGCCATCGGGAAGAAGCAGCGGTCTTCCCATACGGATTTGTACAGCGCGATTGCGGCGTCTTTCTCGCCCGCAGTGGTGTGTTTCCGGGCGTCACTCATGGCGCGATACATCGACTCGTCGCGGGCGGCCAGCTCGTCATGAACCATGCGTTCGACGGCGATGGGAGGGAGCGCGCCGTGAACGTTTTCGAGACGGCGGACGACGGCTCCCTGCTTGTTGACGAGGACCGCCGTCGGCACTTTTCCGGTAGCGTCGAGGAGCTTGATCGTGGCCACGTCGCCGGAGTCGACGATGCGAAAGCCGACGCAGCGAAGACCGTCCTGAATGAGTGCACGAGAGCCGAGCAGCGCCGAGTGCTCCATCTCCTTCTGCGATGCCGGAATCCAGTAGAGCGTCAGGGATGCTTTTTCGATCGCCGCGCCTTTCTCCACGAACTTCCAGGGCACGAGGTCATCGTCAGGGATACCGGTGCCCGGACCGTTCGGACGCACCTGCCGTTCCGATTGCGCGTGGATGTTTGTTGCGGCGAGGAGTACGACGGAAAAACAGAGAAACGCGCGCAGAACTGCGGTGGTTTTGGTGCCTGGGGCAAAGGTCATGAGTGTTGGACGCCTTCCGGATCAGAATGTTTCCGCCGTGATTATCCGCAATCGGTGGCTGCTTGCGAGCTGATCGGGTGGCGCGGCTGTGAACTTCCGTGGGTTTCACGCGGAGGCGCGGAGATGCGGAGGGGGCTGGCCGCCCACGCGCGGGCGGCCAGCGATTTGACGACGCGGAAAAATCAGTTGCCGGCGACGAACAGATGTCCGGCGTTCTGCGAATAGATCCTGCCGCTCGAGTCCATCGACGTCGGCGTGTAGGCGGCGCCCAGCGCGAGTTGCTGGAAGATCCTCGTCACGCCGACTGCGTTCTGCGGAATCTTGAAAAGGTTGCCATCTTCGCTGTTCGCATAGACGTTGCCGTTCGCGTCGATGACGAAGGCGTTCACGCACCACTCGAATCCGTTCGGATGATCGCTGACGCAGGTTACCGAACCATCCGGTTGCCGCGTGCAGCTCTGCGTGTTCGTGTTCTGGTAGCTCCACTGCACGTTCAGATTGCTGTCCAACTGCGTCACGAAATACGCCTCGGGGTACCGCGTTCCGCGATCGCTGTTGTCATCGGGGCAGAACGCCGGGTCGTTGCAATACGAGCCGGTCATGCCGTAGTGATTGTCCTTCGTGACGATCGAGGAGCCGCGGATGCCGGGCGTGACGTCCCAGCCGAACTTGTAGGCGCCGAGGTAGTTGCCGTTCGCGGCGAAGTGCATGAGGTGGCCCTGCGCGTAGTTGTAACGAGTGTAGGCGCCGTACAGAATGCTGCCGTCGGACGCAATGACGGGACTGGACGACGAGTCATCGAGCACGCGTCCGCCTCCCGGCGAATTCGTGGCCGGATCGACGCCGAAGTTCGCGCCGGCGCGGCAGCCGCCCGGCGAGCCGTTCGGGGGAAGCGTTCCGCCGTTGGCGACCGTAACGCCGCAGCCGTCGTTGAAGCGGTTACGAAGCGTCCGAATCCACTTCTGGGTGAGGTTCGGATTCACGGCGATGAGAAAGGCCTCACGGCTGATGAGATGCGCACGGCTGACCGTGTAGATCGTGCCGTCGGACGCGATCGCCGGCGCGATGTTGATGCCCGGCCGCTGCGTGCCGCAGACGACGCTGCCCGGCACTGCGGTGGGGCTGGGCGGCCACGGACCGTTGATGAGTGTTCCGTCCGCATTCGTCGGGAACGCGTTCACGCACTGGTCGGTGCCGAGGGGCGCGCCGGCCGTCAAAACCGAGTAGCTGACCGTCGAGATGCCGTCGCCCGGCGTGACCTTCACGAGCCACGAGTCGATCACGTCGTTGTGGAAGATCTCGACGGCGTCGTGGAACTGAATGGCGTTGTAGAAGAGATTGCCTGAGCTATCGACCGTGATGGGGCTGGCGGTGAAGATGGTGTTCGTCGTTCCCCCATTGATGGTCGGGAACGGGTTGATCCGCGTCACCGCGACGCCGGTGCTCTTGTCGACCTTCACGATCGATCCGCCGATTCCGGGGACGTAAAGGAAACCGTTCGCCAGCGCGGGATGGAAAACCGGCTCCCAGAAGTCGTTCGCGCTGCCGGGAGGATCCCAGTCGGATGCGAACTGCCACTGCGTGACGAGCGTTCCGCCCTGCCACGAGTACTTCGTCTCGCCCCACTTCTGCGTACCGTAGTTCTGGGTATGGTAGACGCCGTCCTTGTACACCATGTAGACGTTGTTGCCGTCGACGAGCGGTGCCTGGTAGTGAGCCAGCAGATCGCCGCCCGACGCGGCCATCTCCTGGGGAACGAGAGGGTCATAGACGATATTGACGAGGTTTTGGTTCAGAGCCTGACCGACGACCGAGACCTGGCCTGTGTGCTTCGCGTTCAAAGCCCACTGCGGCCATTCCTGGGAAAAGAGGGGCACCGTTACGAGAAGAGCGGCGAACAGAATGAAGCGCTTCACATATCCTCCTTTGCTGGTTGTGGTGAGAGAGAGCACCGGTTGGGGAACCTGTTCCGAGACGCTCGGCGCAGGTATAGGGGCGGAATGACTTGCGTGTTGCGGGGCGCGACGGCAATACATCCTTCTTTTACGATCGGCGAAGCCTACGCCCGTTCGTAAGTCGGGCGCAACCGAAATGTGGATACCAGCCGGGCTCAGCCGCAGAGACCTCGGAATGTGCATCCGTCAGCACGGTTTTGCCATCCGCGCATGGCTTCCGATCCCAACGCTCCTCTCCGCGCTGCCGTTCTGAGCGCGACGCTCATGCTCGAGCCCGGTCCGGCCGATACGCTCGCACTGCGCGTGGCCCCGATCCGCCGCTTCGTGCCGCGTATCGGGGAGCGGCTTGATCTCGATGCGGCGATCTATCGATATCGGATCGACGTCGAAGGGAATGTAATGATCCTCCGAGATCCAATCGGTGCGCGAGAGTGCAGCCGAGTCATCGCCTGCGTATCCGAATCGAACGGACGACGGCACGCACGGCGTCGCTCTGGAGCGCACCACCGCGCACGATGACGGCGACCGGTGGCCGGCCGCGAGAGACGATCGACGCGATTGCAATCGGACCCATCCCGGAATGCCCTCCGTGCCGGTGATAGAACGTCGTCGTTAACTCGCCGATCAGTCCCGTCCATGACTTCTGTTCGATTGGCTGTGCCCTGCTGAAAACCGGCGAATTGCCCATCGTCACCCATTCATCATCGCCATAGTCCGGCGAAGGCCAGGTGGTGCCATCGTCAAGGGCCGCCCGAATCGATTTCACTCGCAAGAAGCCCGCTTGATCCGCGGCCTCTTCGAAATTCTCTGCGGCGAGGTCCAGCGTGATGGCGTAGTCGCCATCCTCCTGGGCGTCATCGGACGGATCTTCATTCCAGCCCTTCGGTTTCATCCCGATCCCGCAATGGCCGTGATCGTCATATTTCTCGACGACGTATCCCCGAGGTGCGCGCACGCTGATCCCGCATAGGTCGTGCCGCGGTCCCAGCCGAACGCCGGCCGCGGCGAGCGGTGTCGCGATGGACAGCAGAAGCATCACCGCGATCCTCATCTCCGCATCCTACGCGCGAAATGCCATCCACCCCGCCCGCGTTGTCTCCACGCTCATGATCAGCCTCTCCAAAATCTCCAAGCAGTACGGACGGCAGCTCGTCTTTGTCGACGCCTCGTTTCAGCTCAATCCCGGCGAACGCGCCGGACTGGTCGGGCCGAACGGCTCCGGCAAAACGACCCTCTTTCGCATGATCGTCGGTGAAGAATCGGCCGACGACGGCGACGTCTCCGTTCCGAAGAAAATCACCATCGGCTATTTCCGTCAGGACATCGAAGAAATGTCCGGCCGTTCCGTGCTTGACGAAGCAATCGCCGGCAGCGGACGCCTGGGCGACCTTCATCACGAGCTCGAATCGCTGCAGAACGCGATGTCCGATCCCGATCGTCTCGACGAGATGGACAAGATCCTCGACCGCTTCGGCCACGTTCAGGAGGATTACTCCCACCTCGGCGGCTACGAGCTCGAAGCGCGCGCCCGCGAAGTTCTTCACGGACTCGGCTTCGAGGACGACCGCATCGACGGTGATGTCGGCTCGCTCAGCGGCGGCTGGAAGATGCGCGTGGCGATGGCGAAGGTTCTGCTCGGCCGGCCCGACGTGCTGCTCATGGACGAGCCAACCAACCACCTCGACATCGAATCGATCATCTGGCTCGAAGACTTTCTCAAGCGCTACGAAGGCTCGCTGCTCATGACGTCGCACGACCGCGAGTTCATGAACCGCGTCGTCACGAAGATCGTCGAGATCGACGAGGGCGACCTCGTCACCTACTCCGGCAATTACGAGTTCTACGAGCGCGAGCGCGCCATCCGCGAGACCAACCGAGAGGCCGCCTACGCGCGGCAGCAGTCGATGCTTGCCAAGGAACAGCGCTTCATCGACCGCTTCGCTGCGCACGCGGCCAAAGCGGCGCAGGTGCAGAGCCGTGTGAAAGCGCTCGACAAAATCGAGAAACTCGAGCCGCCAAAAAAGCGGAAGACGATGAAGTTCGATTTCCGCAAGCCGTCGCGCTCCGGCGACGACGTCGTCACGCTGAAGGACGTCTCGAAGGCGTACGGCAAGCGTTCGATTTACGAGGACTTCGATTTCCTCATTCGGCGCGGCGAGCGCTGGTGCGTGATGGGAAAGAACGGCGCGGGCAAGTCGACGCTGCTGAAGATGATCTCGGGCGCGATCGAGCCCGACGGCGGCAACGTCCGCCTCGGCGCGTCGCTCAAGATGGGCTACTTCTCGCAGCAAGCCTTCGACGTGCTCGATCCGAATCTCACGGTGTGGGAGCAGATCCAGAAAGACTTTCCGCTCGAATCGATCGGTACGCTCCGCAGTCTGCTCGGCGCCTTTCAGTTTTCCGGCGACGAGGTCGAGAAGAAAATCCGCTCGCTCT
>DATAMS010000003.1:0-2557 GCA_036260495.1 Thermoanaerobaculia bacterium | reverse complement strand
TCGTGACGCTGCTGACCCAACCGGAGCCGCGCGAGACTCTCGATGCGTTCTACAAAAAGGTGCGCCCCGCCGGGCCGGGATGGGGCGTGATCGCCCGCGAGAGCGGCATTGAGCCGGTGCGCGGAGAGCTTGGCCGCAATGCGGTCGCCTGGGTGGCAGGCATTGTGTTGGTCTACTCAATCATGTTCGCGACCGGCGCCGCGATTTTTCACAACGCGAAGCAATTCACGATCTTCGGCACCGCGCTGATCGCCTCCGCCGTGTTGCTGATCGTGATCATGCGCAGGGAAAAGGCGGAGACCGATCCGCAGATGACGCAGATGGAGCGCAGATAAAAGCGTCTCTCAATCTGCGTTCATCTGCGTCATCTGCGGATAAAACTTCAGTCGAAGAGCTCCGCCAGCGGCAGACGCCAGCCGGGGATGACGTCGTCGATCTCGATCGCATCCTCGACTTTCGTAACGCTGTTCGCGCGATGCACGCGGGCCGTCTTCGTGTTTGGATCCACGATGACAACGACTCGCACGCCTGCGCGAAGCCATTGCTGCGTCTTCTCTTCGATTTCGGTGTAGGTATCGCCCGGCGATACGACTTCAAACGCCGCATCAGGCGGTCCTTCGAAGAATCCGATGGAGTCGATGACGCGCTCGGAGTACACGAACGCAGCGTCCGGCGCGCGCACGGTATCCGGTTGCCGCGAGATCCGAAACCCTGTCTCCGAGGAGTAGATGGCGCCCGTTCGCTGACGCTTCATGTGCGCGACGAGACTTCCGACGATTTCCGCCGCCACGCGGCCGTGGCGAGCGCCCGAGTAGGATAACTTCCGCAGCTCTCCTCCAACCAGCTCATATCTCCATCCGTCGCTCGGGAGCTGGAGAAGCTCGTCCGCGGTCATCGACGTGACGACTGTCATGGCAATAATGCTACGCCCTCTCACGCGAAGACGCGAAGCCGCGAAGGGATGATGAGTTAGTTCTTCGCGTCTTCGCGACTTCGCGTGAGAAAGCAGCGACCAAACCTGTGACGCATCGGTAAACCCGCCAGCGCATCCCTTGCCTCTGACCCGGAATTCTGATTGACTGACCGCTCGTTCAGCGGGCTGGAGTTACCGTCAGCACGCCGGACGAGTCACGAACCATGGCCAAATCCAAAGAAGAAATCGTTCAGGAGTTTCGCGTCCAGTCCATTCAGGAGGCGGCCATTCGCGTGATCTCGCGCAAGGGGATGGCTGCGGCGACGATGCAGGAGATTGCCGAAGAGGCGGGTGTCGCCAAGGGCACCATCTACCTTTACTTTCGCGACCGCGAAGAGCTCGTGGAGAAGACGTTCGAGACCGCGATCGGACAATTGCACGGACGTCTTGACGCTGCTCTCGATGGTGAAGGGACGTTCGCGGAGAAGCTGCGCTCATTGTTGACCGCGCAGTTTGTTTTCTTCAGCGAGAACCGCGAGTTCTTCCGGCTTTATCACTCGCTGCGCATGACGCAGGGCAACGCGTCGCAGCAGCGGCGGCAGAAGCGCAACTGTCAGCCGCAGTTCAAAGCGCGCGTCGACCGGCTCGCGGGCATGCTGAAAGCGGCCATGGACGCGGGCGAAGTTCGCGCGCTTGACCCCTCGCGCCTGGCGCTTTTTCTGATCGAAGGGAGCATCGCCATCGTCCTCGAACGGCTGACCGAGGACGCACCGCCGCCGGAGAGTGAGGATGTGGAACTGATCGTTTCCACGCTGCTCGGCGGCATCGCCATTCCGAAATCGAAACGGAGCTCACATTGAAACGTGCGGTACTGACATTGATTCTGCTGGCATCGTCCGCGGCGGCCGGCGCACAAACGAAACTGACGCTGCCGGAAGCGTTGGAGCGCGCGTTGCGTGTCAACAACACCGTCGAGCGCTCGCGCATCGACGTGACGGTCGCGGACGAAAATCGCAAGCTGCTGTTGTCGTCGATCCTGCCGCAAGTAGTGGCGACCGGCTCTGCGATTCGCAACTCCACCGAAGTCGCATTCGGCAGCGGTTCCGACGCGCGGACCGTACTGCCGGGCAACGACTGGAACTACCGCGTCGTGCTTTCGCAGCCGGTGTACGCCGGTTTGCGCGAGAAGCGCGCGTACGATCAGGCCAAAATCGGCACGGTCAACGCGCGGCTCGGTGTTCACGGGACCGAGGACGCCGTGCTCCTTCGCGTGGCTTCGAACTATCTCAGCGTCGCCAACGCCGACGCCAACATCGCCATCGAACAGCGGAACATCGGCCTCGCTGAAAAGCGGCGCACGCAATCGAACGCGTTTTACCAGGCGGGCGAAGTGACGAAGGTCGATGTGCTGCGTGCCGAGACCGCGATCAAAGCATCGCAGCGATTGCTCGCGGCGGCGCAGCAACAGCGCGAAGCCGCCGTCAGCGGACTGCGTCAGGACCTCGATCTGACCGGCGACATCGCCGTCACGCCGCCTGACAACGCGTTGGCTCCGCTGCCCGATGAGCAGACGCTGATGACGCGCGCCGAATCGTCGCGGCCCGATGTCGCCGTCGCGCAGAACAACATTCGCATTGCCCAACT
>DATAMS010000703.1:0-3678 GCA_036260495.1 Thermoanaerobaculia bacterium | reverse complement strand
ACGAGGAAGGACGCAGCGACGAGCTCGATCTCCGGCGCCAGCGTTTTGTAGCGGCCGGCGACATTCTGCCGATCGGGGATCACGCGCACTTTGAGGTCGGCTTTCTCCTGCTTGTCCGCAGTCGCTTCGGTGACGCGCGCGAGCGTCTTCTCGAGCCTGTCGATAGTGCCGCCGGGACTCCGTTTCAGAAAGCGAAGTTTCTGCTCGATCTTGCCGCTCGTCGCCGCGTCCGTGAACTCCTTCGCCACGTCGTTGAACTGCTGATAGAGCCACCAGCCGCCGAACCCGAGTCCGGTCACGATGAGACTGAGCGAGAGGACGACGGCTCCCGTGCGGCGCAACGGCGTCCGCTCCAGAAGCGAAACGATCGGCGTCAGCAGAAACGCGAAGAGGATCGCCAGCGCGATCGGCACGCACACCGGCTTGGCGGCGTAAAGAATGGCGATAACGACGACGGTGATGAAGAGGATGCGCGAGTTCGACGACCCGCGCCGCTCAGACGAGGTGCGTTTGTCGGAGAACGTCGTGACAGACTCCGGCAAACGGCGCAGGGAAAGCGTCCGATCGAAGTCGTCCGTATCTTCGTCGTCGTAGGGACGCACGTTGCGCTGAGTCTACTGCAAGGGGGAAGCCGGGGGGTTGGATCGGTCTCGCATTGATCCGCAGAGATCTGCGTAATCTGCGGATAAACACCGAGTCCGCAGATGTCGCAGATGTTCGCCGATAGTCGAACCCTAATTCATCCCCATCGCCGCCGCCGCTTCCGTCGCCTTCTTCGATTCGTACTTGGCTGACTTCCCTTCGAAGATGAAGATTCCTTCGCCTTGCGTGCCGACGTAAAGCCGTTCCCCATCGAATGGATCGAGCGCGACCGATGTCACCTCGGCAGTCCGAGACGGCAGCGGGAAGCTGCGCCACTCACCGTTCTTTGGTTCGGCGACGAGCATTTCGTGTTGCTGGCGTGACGTGAGGAAGACGAAGTTGTCGCTGCTGCGCGAACTGCCGAAGACTGACGCAAACTGCGCGTCCGGCGCCTCGGCCTCGATCCATTTCCGGTCCGCGCCGACGCGTCCGGCTTTCACTCCTTGCGATCCGGCGACGAAGACGAGTTGATCATCGCCCGAGCCGCGCACGGCCAGCGTACGGCCTTTCGGCGGCGCGTCTTTGATCGTGGTCCACTGCGTCCCGTCGAACGCGAGCACGCCGACGCTGGTCAGTGCGAAGAGCGCGCGCTTGTCGCCGAGGTTGCCGATGGCCATGTCTACGGCGCGATTGTCGGCGCCGGCGAGGAGGTACCAGCTCTTCCCCGAATCGCGACTGGTAAACACGCCTTCCGAGGTCGCAGCGAAGTAACGTGACTTGTTGAAGCGCAGCACTTTGTCGACGCGGATTGGAAATGCTGCCGGTTGCGCCTGCGTCCAGTGCTCGCCGTTGCTGCTCCAGAAAAATCCCTTTTCGGTTCCGGCAACGAACTTCGCATCGGCATCGTCTGTTACCACGAGCGAGAGCACGGGAGGCAGATCGATTGAGGCCAGCTTTGCCCAGCTTGCTCCGGCATCGACCGAGCGATAAATGCCGCTCGACGCGCCGCCGAACGCCACCGCGGCATACACGTTCTTCGGATGCGATGCGTCGGAGGCGACCGAGGTGATCGTGAGATTGCGAAGTCCATCGCACATGCGCGTGAACGTCTTCGCGTTGTCGTTGGAAAGATAAACGCCATCACCTTCGACGCCGAGGATGACGCGGCCCGGGCGCTGCGGATGGAGCGCGATCGTGTTCACGACCAGCGACTCGTCCGAGATCACGTACCAGCTCTTGCCGCCATCGTGGCTGCGATAAAGACCGGCAACGGAGCCGGCGTAAATCGAGTCGCGGTCGCACGGATCGAGCTCGATGTCGTGAATGCGCCGGTTGTCGAATCCGTCGCGATATCGCGTCCAGTTGTCGCCGCGGTTGGGCGTGTTGTAGACCCAGCCGCAGGTCGAAACCCACACTTTGTCGGGGTTGTAGCGGTCGATGGTGATCGAGAACATGTCGGTGTCGAGCACCATGCCGTTGTTGATCAGCTTCCAGCTCTTGCCGCCGTCGTCGGTGCGCATCCCCTGCCGCCACGTCCCGACGTAAATGCGGTCGTGCGTCCGTGGATCGAGCGCGAGCGACTCGACATTCGTCTGCTTCGAGATCTGCTCCCACGACGCGCCGCCATCGGTCGACCGATAGACGCCGGTCAGGCCGCCGACGACGACGAAGTCGGCGTCATGCGGATCGATGGCAATCGCGCGCACCGAGAAATCCTCGAGCCCCGCATCGCGCCTCGTCCAGTTCTGCCCGCCATCCTCGGAAACCGCGATGACGCCGCCGCCCCACGCACCCCAGCACGCCGCCCAAAGACGTCCGCTGCGATCGAGCACGAGGTTGTCGACGACGTAGCCGGGGAAGGGGATCCCGTGCCGCGGGTTCTGCCACGACTTGGCTCCGTCGGTGGAAACATAGACCTCGCCGCCGCTGGTGCCGAGGTAGAGCGTGTCGGGATTGGAAGGATCGATGATCAGCGCGCGAACGTCGGCGCCGTAAAGATTGGCGCGCCGCCACTGTGCGCAAAGAGGTAACGCAATGAAGAGAATCGTGAGAGTGATGAGGAGTCTACGCATGCCCGCCCGTTCCGGAAGAGTTTTACCACGATGCGGAAGCAATATCGTTGCCGTGGGGGTCGCGGTTCGGGGGTCGGGAGTCGGAGCGGGCCTTCGGCAATCACGACCTCGGTTCGAGATCTTCAAGCTTTCGCTCCGACCCCCGACTCCCGAAACGCGACCCCCTCACACTGCTATCCTCGCAAATCATGACCGCCCTTCGCACTTGCGTCTTCCCTTGCGCCGGATTCGGCACGCGTTTTTTTCCGGCGACGAAAGTCATTCCGAAGGAGATGCTGCCGCTCGTCGACAAGCCGATCCTGCAGTACGGAATCGAAGAAGCCCTCGGCTCCGGACTCGACAAGCTGATCGTTGTCAGCTCGAAAGGCAAGGACGCCATCCTCGATCATTTCGACCGCACAGCGGAGCTCGAACGGTCGTTGCAGGAGCGGAAGAAGAACGATCTCCTCGGCGAAGTCGAGACGGTCAGTACGATGGCGGATCTCATCTCCGTCCGGCAAAAAGAAGCCCTCGGGCTCGGCCACGCGGTGCTGCAGGCGAAGGACGCCGTCGGCAACGAGCCGTTCGCGGTCGTGCTGCCTGACGACGTGATCCTTGCCGACGAGCCCTGCCTCCTGCAGATGCGCCGCGTGTTCGAAGAGACGGGTCGGCCAGTCATCGCGTTGATGGAAGTGTCCGCAGCGGAGACCACCCGCTACGGCATCGTCGCCGGCAACAGCCTCGGCGACCGCCGTTTTCACATCACCGACATGGTGGAAAAGCCGAAAGTGAATCCGCCGTCGCACTACGCCATCATCGGCCGCTACATCCTGCCGCCGGACGTCTTCCCGCTGCTGGAGAAGACCGAGCGCGGCGCCGGTGGCGAGATCCAGCTCACGGACGCGTTGCGCGAGCTGGTGCGCACCGGCGATTTCTACGGCTACGTTTTCGAAGGCAAGCGTTACGACGCCGGCGAGAAGCTTGGCTACCTCAAAGCCACCGTCGACTACGCGCTACGCCATCCAGCGCTCGGCGAGGAGTTCCG